>NZ_LGSU01001113.1 GCF_002260545.1 Hydrocoleum sp. CS-953
GGTTTAAAGCCTCTCCTTTAAAGGAGAAAAAAACAAAAAATTTCCCTTTTAACCAATCCTCTTCTTTTCAAGAAGAGGTAATTATTAATTATTAATTATTAATGATTAATTATTGAAGTTTCCCCTGCTCCCTGTTCCCTCTTTTCAGTAGATATCTCCGAAAATCAAAAATAAAATCAATTATCGTACAGAAATCATCAATTATTTCTTCCCTATTCCCTGTTCCCTATTCCCTCTTTTCTAGAGATGTCTAGTTATGAGAATTTGGCAATTTAGAGAATTTTGGTTTACTCTGTTGATGATAGAGAAAAATAACAAAGGAGACTAATTTCTATCATGGCACTTTCAANTCTTTTCAGTAGATATCTCCGAAAATCAAAAATAAAATCAATTATCGTACAGAAATCATCAATTATTTCTTCCCTATTCCCTGTTCCCTATTCCCTCTTTTCTAGAGATGTCTAGTTATGAGAATTTGGCAATTTAGAGAATTTTGGTTTACTCTGTTGATGATAGAGAAAAATAACAAAGGAGACTAATTTCTATCATGGCACTTTCAAGATGGCTACAAAATGAAATAGCCGAAACAACAATGGAGGATAAATTTAATCCTTCTCCACAACTGAAACCAACTTTGCGTAAATGCTTTCAGGTTGTGGTGGCAGTAGTAATGGCAGTTGCGATGTTTGTTGTACCGATACAAACAGTCTATGCTACTCCGACTATTCAGTTCACTGAGTCTGGGCAAGCTTTGGGGAATTCCAATAGCACAGATGTGAGTTTAGGAGATGTCGATGCAGATGGCGATCTTGATGCTTTTGTTACTAATTTTGGTCAGCCTAACAAAGTTTGGTTAAATGATGGTAAGGACAATTTCACTGACTCACAGCAAGCTTTGGGGAATTCCTATAGCCATGGTATGAGTTTAGGAGATGTGGATGCAGATGGCGATCTGGATGTTTTTGTTGCTAATTCTAGGAATCAGCCCAACAAAGTTTGGTTAAATGATGGTAGCGGCTATTTCACTGACTCGCAGCAAGTTTTGGTGAATTCCAATAGCATAGATGTGAGTTTAGGAGACGTGGATGGAGATGGCGATCTGGATGCTTTTGTTGCTAATAATGGTCCCAACAGAGTTTGGTTAAATTATGATGGTAAGGGCAATTTCACTGACTCACAGCAAGCTTTGGGGAATTCCTATAGCATAGATGTGAGTTTAGGAGACGTGGATGGAGATGGCGATCTGGATGCTTTTGTTGCCAATTATGCTCTCAACAAAGTTTGGTTAAATGATGGTAAGGGCAATTTCACTGACTCACAGCAAGCTTTGGGGAATTCCAAAAGCTATCGTGTGAGTTTAGGAGATGTCGATGCAGATAGCGATCTGGATGCTTTTGTTGCTAATTATGGTCAGCCCAATAAGGTTTGGTTAAATGATGGTAAGGGCAAATTCATTGACTCACAGCAAGCTTTGGGGAATTCCAGTAGCTATCGTGTGAGTTTAGGAGATTTGGATGGAGATAGCGATCTGGATGCTTTTGTTGCTAATAATGGTCGTAACAAAGTTTGGTTAAACAACCTAGATCGGTATACCAACTATCCTCCCACCGACCTCGCACTCAGCAACAACACGATCGACGAAAACGAACCAGGTAACAGTGTTGTGGGAAGATTCTCTACTACTGACTCTGACGATAAGACTTTTACCTACCAATTAGTCAGCGGTAACGGAGACACTGATAACTCAGCCTTCACTATAGACGGAGAGCAACTGCAAATCAAAGAATCACCAGACTATGAAACACAGTCTAACTATAGTATTCGAGTCGCAACTACTGACTCCGTTGGAGGGAATTTCCAGAAGGTATTTACTATCGATGTTAAAGATCATCCCACCGATATCACACTGAGGAGCGTTATCATCACTATCGACGAAAGCGAACCAGCTAACAGTGTCGTGGGAACATTCTCTACTATTGACCCTGACGATAATACTTTTACCTACGAATTAGTTAGCGGTGACGGAGACACTGATAACTCAGCCTTCACTATAGATGGAGAACAACTGAAAATCAAAGAATCACCAGACTATGACGTACAGTCTACCTATAGTATTCGAGTCGCAACTACTGACTCTGTTGGAGGAACTTTCCAGAAGGTATTTGCGATCAATGTTAACGATGTTAACTATCCTCCCACCAACCTCATAGCAAGCAACACCACTATCAACGAAAACGTACCAGCCAACAGTGTAGTGGGAACATTCTCTACTACTGACATTGACGATAATACCTTTACCTACCAATTAGTCAGCGGTAATGGAGACACAGATAATTCAGCCTTCACTATAGATGGAGACCAACTGCAAATCAAAGAATCACCAAACTATGAAGCACAGTCTACCTATAGTATTCGAGTGGAAACTACTGACTCAGAAGGAGGAACTTTCCAGCAGGTATTTACTATCAATGTTAACGATATTAACGAGCCTCCCACGGACCTCATACTGAGAAGCAATACGATCGCAATCGACGAAAACGTACCAGCCAACAGTGTAGTGGGAACATTGTCTACTACTGACGCAAGTACGGACGAGACCTTTACCTACGAATTCGTCACCGGTAATGGAGACACAGATAACTCAGCCTTCACTATAGATGGGGAACAACTGAAAATCAAAGAATCACCAGACCATGAAACAAAGTCTACCTATAGTATTCGAGTGGAAACTACTGACTCTGTTGGAGGAACTTTCCAGAAGGTATTTACTGTCAAAGTTAACAATCTTGTGGAGTAAGGGGTAAAAACAGAAGTTGAAATCTTACCTAAATATCCTCAAACCTACTTTTTTTCAAATTTTTTAGTTGTAAATGGCAAAGCNTACTGACTCTGTTGGAGGAACTTTCCAGAAGGTATTTACTGTCAAAGTTAACAATCTTGTGGAGTAAGGGGTAAAAACAGAAGTTGAAATCTTACCTAAATATCCTCAAACCTACTTTTTTTCAAATTTTTTAGTTGTAAATGGCAAAGCTTATGTTATACTTAAAATAAGTAGGTGGAGTTCCCGCCGATTTTAAGCCTGTGGAGAGAATAAAGTTACAGACTGCGGTCGGTGGTTCTCAATGAAGCAGGAAGCTCGTCTCCAAAGCCTAACCACAGGTTAGGTAAGTTTGGATAAGTTCAGTAGAACGGTTAACTTGTACCAGTAGTGGGGTGAGCGATCGCTCTGTTTAACACCCCCGGCGGGAAGTCCCGCGCTCTCCCGTTGGCGGAGCCTAGCGGCAGCTATTAGGGGAGCGTCGGGATGAAAGCCGGGCGTTGTATTTGTTGTTCCTATGCGAATTTTTTCTTTATTCTCTTTATAGAATACATATTATAGTTATTTTACTATAGTTATTGACAATTGCAAATATAGTCACTATAATTGTTACCAACACAGGGGGAGGACATCTTTGGTGAAGTACACCCACCTCCATTTAATTATTAATTTATTAATGGGATTTTTGAATTAATGGTGGTGCGTTACGGCTAACGCCTAACACACCCTACAAATTAATTATTAATTATCAATTATCCATTATCAATTATCCATTATTAAATAATATCTTTCTGTTTCTGAAACCAAATAGTCAAACCTAAATAAATCAGTGAATGTAAACCTAAAACTCCCCAACTTAAACCTAAATTTTCCCAATTAAGATTATAAACATCTGAACCTGAAAATGGTAAAGGAACGGTACTCCCATCTGGTAATTTAGTTGCTTCTGGCACCATTTTATTCACATTTACTAATGCTCCATAAGCAGCTACAGACCAACGACTTAACATTACCCAAGAAAATTTACTAGCTATACCTGTCATTTCAAATAAAACACCAGAAAAAATAATCTGAGGCAATAATATTAAGGGTAAAGCACTATTAGCTTGAGAAGCATTTTTAACAATTGAGGAAATCATTAATCCCAAACTAATACAACTTATTAAAGTTAAAAAAGTAGTAATACTAACTCCTATTGGCCATGAAATTAATTCTGGTTGAGGATTTTCAAATCCCAGGATAATTACTCCTGCTATTAATAGAGTTTGGCAAATTGCCAATAATCCCAAAACTATTACTTTTGAACCTAGATAAGCAAATAATCCTAAATTAACCAATCTTTCCCGAATATAAATAACTGATTCTTTGACTATTTCTTGCAGAGAACTCGAAAGACCAACCCANATTGGCCATGAAATTAATTCTGGTTGAGGATTTTCAAATCCCAGGATAATTACTCCTGCTATTAATAGAGTTTGGCAAATTGCCAATAATCCCAAAACTATTACTTTTGAACCTAGATAAGCAAATAATCCTAAATTAACCAATCTTTCCCGAATATAAATAACTGATTCTTTGACTATTTCTTGCAGAGAACTCGAAAGACCAACCCATAAACAGGCACAAGTAAATACAAATAATACTCGCAAAGCTAAAGGAGCTAAAGTAGGTTCGGGGTCGCCAATAAATGGATTTTTGTCTCTAACTGCAAATAAAATTAAACCAATACCAATAGGAGCAGTTAATAAAGCCAAACCTAAATTTATCGGGTCGCGGAAAATTAATTTAAAATATCGTTCGATTAAAATAAATAGTTGTTGCCAAAAAGAAGCTGGTTGTTGTTTCGGAGGCAAATTAGNACTCGAAAGACTAACCCATAAACCAGGCACAAGTAAATACAAATAATACTCGCAAAGCTAAAGGAGCTAAAGTAGGTTCGGGGTCGCCAATAAATGGATTTTTGTCTCTAACTGCAAATAAAATTAAACCAATACCAATAGGAGCAGTTAATAAAGCCAAACCTAAATTTATCGGGTCGCGGAAAATTAATTTAAAATATCGTTCGATTAAAATAAATAGTTGTTGCCAAAAAGAAGCTGGTTGTTGTTTCGGAGGCAAATTAGTAGGAGGTTTTAAATTATCAATACTTAGATGATTAGAAATATAATTCCGATAATATTCTGATTGCCGAAAATTATTTACCCATTCATTTATATTTTCATCACTGGTTTCTAGTTCATTGTAAATATCAGCGAAGTCTCCAGTATTTACAGAGAAAAAAGTTAGAGCTTCTCTAGAAGAACCAAAATAACATAACCGCCCACCTCGACCTAAAAAAACTACCCTATCGCAAATTCTAATATTAGCTGTAGCATGAGTAACTAAGATAATTGTTCGTCCTTGATTTGCCAACTTTCTTAATAGTTGCATCATTTTTTTATCTAAACCAGGGTCGAGTCCAGATGTCGGTNACCTCGACCTAAAAAAACTACCCTATCGCAAATTCTAATATTAGCTGTAGCATGAGTAACTAAGATAATTGTTCGTCCTTGATTTGCCAACTTTCTTAATAGTTGCATCATTTTTTTATCTAAACCAGGGTCGAGTCCAGATGTCGGTTCATCTAAGAAAAATAATTTCGGGTCTGCTAATAATTCGACGCCAATACTTACTCTTTTTCTTTGCCCTCCGCTTAACTGACTAACTAATACATTTCTTCTCTCTGTCATCTCTATTTGTTCGAGAGTTTTTTCGACTATTTCTTTCACATTAATATCTGGGGGTAAGCGCAATTTTGCAGCATAATTTAACACTTCTGATACTGTTAGTTCGGGATGAATAATATCGTCTTGAGGAACATAACCAATTTGAGTCCGATAAATATTAAAATTATTCCTTAAATCTTCACCATTTATATAAACTTTGCCTTTAGTTGTCGGGTCTATTCCTAATAATGTTCGCATCAAAGTTGACTTCCCGGTACCACTTCCTCCCACTAAAGCAACAAACTGTCCCGGTTCGATCGCGAAAGAGAGATCATTTAGTAAAACTCGCGTTTTCCCCCGTTGGTCTCTGACTATTCTGTAGAGACGATCAGCATCCAGACGAATTTGGTTTCCGGGGTCAAATACTTCCAAGTTATCACCACGANCTATTCCTAATAATGTTCGCATCAAAGTTGACTTCCCGGTACCACTTCCTCCCACTAAAGCAACAAACTGTCCCGGTTCGATCGCGAAAGAGAGATCATTTAGTAAAACTCGCGTTTTCCCCCGTTGGTCTCTGACTATTCTGTAGAGACGATCAGCATCCAGACGAATTTGGTTTCCGGGGTCAAATACTTCCAAGTTATCACCACGACGAATGAGAGTAAAAGGTCCGATTTTAATCACCGCTCCGTCAGTCAAAACAATCGTATTTTTAACCCGCACCTCATTGACAAAAACGCCATTTGTACTATAATCTCGTAAAATGTAGTTCCCCTTACCATTGGGTTCAATGGTGGCATGACGACGGGAAACAATAGAAGCATTTAATTCTAGATTTGCATCTGGATCGCGACCAAGTAACACGGATCTATCTTGCAAAGATATTGAGGGGGTTTTTGGCAAAGATGCTATGGCTACAGGATTATTCGGTTCAAGATATTTGAGCAATATTTGGTTTTGCGGGTCGAGACCGATTTTGATTTCTATGCCATTTTGCAACAGATGACCTTCAGATGGAGTAATGCGGGTGCGGTCTAGAAATAATCCGTTAGTGCTGGCTCGATAACCATCACCATCATAAATATGGTAGCGATCGTCAACTTTCCGGATGATGGCGTGATAACTAGAGATGACTAACCAGTCTGAAGGTACTACTAAATCGGCACGGAGGCGATCGCGTCCTAAGATATGATTGTCTTGTGTTAGTTGGAGTGTGACTATTTGGCCTTGGTTATTTAATTCTATATAAGGATTATTGCTTAAAAGGGTGGTTTGCCCTGTTTTATTAGTCATAATAATATTTGATTTTAGATTCTTTAGCAGACATTTTATTTATATATATTGTGAATCATAATAGAAAATTGATTTTGAACGACTACTTATATATT
>NZ_LGSU01001114.1 GCF_002260545.1 Hydrocoleum sp. CS-953
GCCTCCCCTTGGATAGGGGATAATAAATAAAAATTTTCCTGTTCGTCAATCCTCTTCTTTTCAAGGNGCCTCCCCTTGGATAGGGGATAATAAATAAAAATTTTCCTGTTCGTCAATCCTCTTCTTTTCAAGGAGAGGTAATTCTAAATTCTAAATTCTTAATTCTTAATTCTTGAACTGATTTTTTGGTCTCAAGCCTCAGATGAAAAAAATAAACTTCAGTATTTCAAGCATAGGACTTTAGCTGAAAGCACTGTTTGGCTCCACAATATCAAAAAGGAAGTTCCTCCAAAAGAAACTAACTAATAACTGATAACTGAAATGACCTTAATAGAATCAAGCAGACTAAAGTTTACTAATGATATAAATATCTGTCGCATTTTGAATGGAATTTGGCAAGTATCAGGCGCTCATGGACGTATTTCTCCAAAAGCTGCTATTCCGAAGTATGTTTAATTATATGGATGCGGGTTTTATTACTTGGGATTTAGCAAGATCATTATGGTCCAGCGGAGGACTTTATTGGAGAATTTAGGCGACAACTAATAAATAATAGGGGAGTAGAGGCTTTATCTAATTTACAAGCTTTTACAAAGTGGGTGCCAAGACCTAATAAAAATGACTAAAAAGTTGGTTGAGGAAAATATTGATATTTCTCGCAAAAGAATGAATTTGGATACTTTGGATTTAGTTCAATTTCACTGGTNTCATTATGGTCCAGCGGAGGACTTTATTGGAGAATTTAGGCGACAACTAATAAATAATAGGGGAGTAGAGGCTTTATCTAATTTACAAGCTTTTACAAAGTGGGTGCCAAGACCTAATAAAAATGACTAAAAAGTTGGTTGAGGAAAATATTGATATTTCTCGCAAAAGAATGAATTTGGATACTTTGGATTTAGTTCAATTTCACTGGTGGGAATATCAAAATAAAAATTATTTGGATGCTCTTAATTATATGGCGGAGCTTCAGTCGGAGGGAAAAATTAAGCATCTGGCTTTAACTAATTTTGATACTGAACATTTGAAGATTATTATTGAAAGTGGAATTAATATAGTTTCCAATCAAATGCAATTTTCTCTAATTGACCGCTGTCCTTTGGTGGAAATGGTAAATTTTTGTCAAAAGCATAATATTAAGCTTTTGGCTTATGGTATATTATGTGGTGGTTTATTGTCAGAGAAATATTTAGACTCGTCGGAACCTCAAAATAGAAACCTTGATACTGTTAGTTTGAGAAAGTACAAAAATATGGTTGATATGTGGGGAGGTTAGAGTCTATTTCAAAAACTATTAAATTTGCTCAAAAAATTTGCTGATAAGTATAAAGTTAGTATCTCAAATGTGGCAGTTCGCTATATTTTAGAACAGCTAAATGTTGCAGGTGCAATTGTCGGAGCAAGGCTGAGTATTTCCGAAAATTTACAAGATAATTCTCCCGTATTTGATTTTAATTTAGATGTAGAAGATTAGGAACAAATTAATTATTTAACTTCAGAGTGACGGGATTTGTTTAAGTTAATTGGTGACTGCGGTGATGAATATCGAAAATAATGGATAATGGATAATTGATAATTGATAATTGATAATGGATAATTGATAATTGATAATTGATAATTGATAATTGATAATTGATAGACTCACCTTACTGAACTAGCCTTTTTATATTAATTTTTTTCAGCTTAACTTTATACTTACAAATAATACTTACAAAAGGATTTGAAAATATGTCTGATTCATTTACTTCAGAAATTAGTAATCGCATTTGTTCTCACATGAATGAAGATCATCAAGATGCGGTACTTTTGTATGCTCAAAAATTTGGTAGTTCTGCCAATGCTACAGCAGCAAAAATGCTTTCTATTGATGCTCAAGGTATGAATTTAACTGCTGAAGTTAGTGGGGAAAATTTACCGATAAGAATTGAGTTTGACCATAATTTANGATTCATTTACTTCAGAAATTAGTAATCGCATTTGTTCTCACATGAATGAAGATCATCAAGATGCGGTACTTTTGTATGCTCAAAAATTTGGTAGTTCTGCCAATGCTACAGCAGCAAAAATGCTTTCTATTGATGCTCAAGGTATGAATTTAACTGCTGAAGTTAGTGGGGAAAATTTACCGATAAGAATTGAGTTTGACCATAATTTAAAGGATGCTGAAGATGCTCATCATACTCTTATTGATATGGTCAAATTAGCTCGTAGTCGAAAATGAGAGATGAGCAATTTTACGAATAAAGTCTAAAAACTGTTGCGCAACAGTTGAATTAATTATCAATTAAATAGAAGTTGGGCGTTTCGCTGCCCTGCTAACTTTATCTAAAATCTAAAAACTGTTGCNAAATTAGCTCGTAGTCGAAAATGAGAGATGAGCAATTTTACGAATAAAGTCTAAAAACTGTTGCGCAACAGTTGAATTAATTATCAATTAAATAGAAGTTGGGCGTTTCGCTGCCCTGCTAACTTTATCTAAAATCTAAAAACTGTTGCGCAATAGTTGAATTAATTATCAATTATAGCGCTACGTGCTAGGGAATAGGGAATAGGGAATAGGGAATAGCGGTGCGACCCCGCGTCGCCGATAGGCGCAAGGGAATGCTGACCAAGAGAGGGAACGCGCACCAAGAGAGGGAATAGTAAACTGTCAAAGGGTTTTCCTAGGTCATGCTGCGCAAACAAGATTTAGAAATGTCAAGAGCCTTAANGGGAATAGTAAACTGTCAAAGGGTTTTCCTAGGTCATGCTGCGCAAACAAGATTTAGAAATGTCAAGAGCCTTAATGCGTAGCGCTATAAAAAGGAAAACTAACTTTTCCTCTAAGTTGAGTCTTTCCAGAATGTTGAGACTCTACTATTGCGTATAGAGCAATAGTGATGAATATTTTTTTGATTTTGGATTAATAAATTAGCTGCTTTTGATTTGTCTGGAGCGATCGCTCAATTTCTGAAAAAGGAAAGGTAGGTTGGTCTGAGGTGAGTCTTTCTAGATGTGTGAAAATCTACTATTGNCTTTTCCTCTAAGTTGAGTCTTTCCAGAATGTTGAGACTCTACTATTGCGTATAGAGCAATAGTGATGAATATTTTGTTGATTTTGGATTAATAAATTAGCTGCTTTTGATTTGTCTGGAGCGATCGCTCAATTTCTGAAAAAGGAAAGGTAGGTTGGTCTGAGGTGAGTCTTTCTAGATGTGTGAAAATCTACTATTGCATATAGAGTAATAGTGATCAATAATTTTTTGATTTTGAATTTATAAATTAACTGCTTTTGATTTGTCTAGAGCGATCGCTCCATACCTGAAAAAGGAAAGGTAGGTTCCTCTGAGCCGAGTCTTTACAAACTGTTGAAACTTTACTATTGCGTATAGAGCAATAGTGATGAATATTTTTTTGATTTTGAATTTATAATTAGTTCGTATTAATTTGTTTGGAGCGATCGCTCAATTTCTGGAGGAGGAAAGTAGGTTGCTCTGAACTGAGTCTTTGTAGATGTGTGAAAATCTACTATTGCCTATAGAGCAATAGTCGTTTCATTTACTAAAGCTCCCGAAGGCGGGTGATAAAAATTTTCTCTTGATATCGCGGATAGAGCAATAGTCGTTTCATTTGCTGAAGCTCCCGGAGGCGGGTGATAAAAATNGATAAAAATTTTCTCTTGATATCGCGGATAGAGCAATAGTCGTTTCATTTGCTGAAGCTCTCGGAGGCGGATGATAAAAATTTTCTCTTTGTATTGCGGATAGAGCAATAGTCGTTTCATTTGCTGAAGCTCTCGGAGGCGGATGATAAAAATTTTCTCTTGATATCGCGGATATAGCAATAGTTATTTCATTTGCTGAAGCTCCCGGAGATGGGTGGTGAAAATTTTCTCTTTGATTGCCGAAACAGCAGTAGTCATTTCATTTTTTCAGCTCCCAGGGGGTGATGAAAATGTTCTCTTTAATATTGGGAATAGAACCAGATTTTTTTCATTTGCTGAAGCTCCCAGAGGTGAGTGATGAAAATTTTTCCTTTTATTCCGGATAGAGCAAGAGTCAGTCCAGTCGGAAATTTTCACTACTCACTTCCTCTAGTTGGGTGCTTAATAAAATGAAGATATTATTGCTCTTAACGCAATAATCAGAAATTTTGACTCCCGTACTCCCGTACTCCCGTACTCCCGTACTCCCGTACTCCCGTACTCCCCGACTCCCCGACTCCCCGACTCCCGTACTCCCCGACTCCCCTACTCCCAGATTCCCTAATTCAAAATAGACCCTCCCATCATTTTCTGATACCTCAACTCCAACTCCCTCTTCAACAAAGGCAAACTATTCAAACTTTCATCCTCCTCCATCACCCGAAAAGCAGCACCCCGCGCCAACTCCAAAACCTCCTGGTCTTCAACCAAACTCGCCAAAGCAAAATCCGGCAACCCCGACTGCTTCGTTCCCAACACTTGCCCAGGCCCCCTCAAACGCATATCCATCTCCGCAATAAAAAATCCATCCTGAGACTGCTCCAAAACACTCAACCTTTCCACAGCATCCGTCGAACCCGCACCCCTCATCAACAAACAATAAGACTTATGAACGCCACGGCCCACCCTTCCCCGTAATTGGTGTAACTGAGATAAACCAAATCTTTCGGCATTTTCAATTAGCATTACCGTAGCATTCGGTACGTCTACCCCCACTTCCACCACAGTAGTAGAAACTAAAATCTGAGTTTTATTATTCCGAAATGTACTAATAGCTTGGTCTTTTTCCGCACTGCTCATTCTGCCATGAAGTAAACCTATTTGAAACTCTGGAAAAACTTTTTCTGCTAATTTTTGATGTTCTTCTACGGCAGATTTTACATCCAATTTTTCGGACTCTTCAACTAAGGGTAAAACGATATAAACTTGTCTACCTTGAACTATTTCTCGGCGGATTAAATCATAAGCTTTTTTACGTTGTCTGCCAGTCAAAGTTGTAGTTTGAATAGGTTGTCTTCCTGGTGGAAGTTCGTCTATTTGACTAACATCTAAATCTCCATGTAATGTCAAAGCTAATGTTCTGGGAATAGGAGTAGCTGTCATTGCTAAAAAGTGGGGAGATTCTCCTTTTTGTTGTAATTTTGCTCTTTGTTGAACCCCAAAATCTATGTTGTTCATCTATTACTACTAAGCCTNTGCCAGTCAAAGTTGTAGTTTGAATAGGTTGTCTTCCTGGTGGAAGTTCGTCTATTTGACTAACATCTAAATCTCCATGTAATGTCAAAGCTAATGTTCTGGGAATAGGAGTAGCTGTCATTGCTAAAAAGTGGGGAGATTCTCCTTTTTGTTGTAATTTTGCTCTTTGTTGAACCCCAAATCTATGTTGTTCATCTATTACTACTAAGCCTAATTTATGAAAGTTGACTGTATCTTGAATTAGAGCATGAGTACCGACTAAAACTGGTAATTCTCCAGTCTCAAGTTGAGCATGAATTTCTCGACGTTTTGCTATTTTTGTGGAACCAGTTAATAATTCAACAGGCAAATGTAAGAGGTTAAACCAAGTAACTAATTTACGATAATGTTGTTCTGCTAATACTTCTGTTGGTGCCATTAAAGCGGCTTGATAACCAACTTGAATTGCGGCTAACATGGCGACTACTGCTACTACTGTTTTTCCTGCTCCTACATCTCCTTGTACTAATCTTTTCATTGATTCGGCTTTTTGTAGGTCGTTGAGAATTTCATTGACTACTCTGTTTTGAGCATTAGTTAATTGAAATGGCAGTAATTCGTAGAATTTATTAATGAGTTTTCCAGTGACTGGTAAAGCTATTCCTGTTTCTGTTGTTTTTTGCAGTTGCCGACGTTTTAATAATCCTAATTGTAGGTAGAAAAATTCATCAAAAACTAAACGACGACGTGCTGCTGCTAAACAATCTCTATCTATAGGGAAATGAATGTTTTTAATGGCGTTTTTTAAGTCTATTAATTGATATTGATGCAGAAAGTTTTCTGGTAATGTATCTGATAATTTTTCTGCTGTTGGTAAAGTTGTAAATATTGCTTTTCTGACAACATCTGCTCCTACTCCATCTGTTAATGGATAAACTGGTACTAAACGACCAATTTTCATTGATTCAATTTGACTACCTTCGCTATCAAGAACTTCTATTTCTGGGTTATCTAAATTTTTGCCATATTTGTTTTCTTTTACTAAACCTGAAGCAGCGACTGTTGCACCGACTGGATAGAATTTTTTTTGCAGCATTTGCCAACCTTTATTACTGAATCTAGGTCCGGCAAAAAAGCGGCTAATTTTGATTTGCCCTGTGGCATCTGTGAGGGTAAGTTCGAGAATAGTTAATTTCTTATTTTTAGGACTAGAAAAACAGTTAAACCTTTTAACTTTGCCGATTATAGTAACAGTTTCTCCGGGTTCTAAGTCACGAATATTTACTTGGCGAGCATAGTCTATATGGTCTCTTGGATAATAATAAAGTAATTCTCTAACTGTAGATAATCCTAATGTTGCGAGGCGATCGCTGTTTTTAATTCCGATACTTTTTACTTCTTTAAGTGGTTGTTGTAATTCTAGGTTATTGGTAGATTTTTTGGAAAAGTTAGAAGTATTTTTCTGTATTGTTGCAGTTACTTCGACAGGATGTACTTCTGGTGTATTTTTCTCTTTTTGTCTGGCACAGAAAGACTGCATTTTATTTAAAAAATGCTGGGTTTTTTCTAGTAAAGATTGTCGTTCTTCTCTGGTTATTTCTGGATAAGAAGCAAATCTTTTAGACAGTTCCTGAAATTGATTTTGATAAGCTTTTAATGTTATTGGTGGTTTACTTAAACTAATACTCAAAAAGTCATTAAATATATATTGTTTACCTTGGATATTTTGAAATCCACGTTCTGCTTCTACCCATAAAGCTTTTTTTAGTCTTTCCCAGTCTATCGTTT
>NZ_LGSU01001115.1 GCF_002260545.1 Hydrocoleum sp. CS-953
TGATAATTAATTTAACTATTGTACAATAGTAAGGCTCGGAAACTAGCAAGGTAGCGATCGCCTGATTATTCAGTGGGTGATAATTAATTTAACTATTGTACAATAGTCCAGTAGGGTGCATTACGCTATCACTAATGCACCAGCAAAATCAAAAATGATGGGTTACGTTCCACTTTGTTCCGCTTTTTTCTTACGGAATGCTCCGCAAACATCTCGCGGAGGGAAACACACTCTACTAGAGTGTTCAATCGGATTCTATATAAAACTTAGGAGCGAACAACGAGGGAAGACCTCTCCCCCAACCCCTCTCCTTACAGGAGAGGGGAGAATTCCCCCTTTTCAAAGGGCAGGGCTGTTTCAGGCGTCAAATAAATAATCGATTATTTATGAGAATTGGGGACACGTCGATAAAAATTTGGGGAAAAGTTACGNGTCAAATCAACGAAATTTCTGAAAAATCCATTTCTTCACCAAAATTATTGCTCGATATTCTTTGGGGAAAATTAGCGTGTAAATGGTGAAAAATTCTCCCCTGCTCCCTGCTCCCCCGCTCCCCCTCTACCTTAACCAAGAATGAAACAGCCCTGCCTTTCAAAGGGAAGGGGGTCAGGGGGTTAGGTTTTACCCACAAATTTAGTCTAGACGCGCTACTAAGGTATTATGACTAGATAGTATTCAGATTAATATCAACTTTTAACTTAATTATGTTAACTCCCGGACAAATTTTAAAAGAACGTTATCAACTACAAAAACAATTAGGCCGTACTGTACCAGGTCGTAAAACTTGGCTAGCATTTGACTCCCAAATGCAAGAACAAGTAACTCTAAAAATGTTAGCTTATAGTCCGGAAATACTGGGGCAAGAATTAAATTTATTTGAGACAGAAGCCACAACTTTACAAGCTCTAAATCATCCCCATATCCCTAGTTATCGCGATTATTTTTCCTTAGAAAAAGAAGCAGATTCAAGTTTACCTTGGTTTGCATTAGTGCAAGATTATATTCCTGGTTTTTCCCTCCAAGAATTATTAGATAGAGAGAAAAAATTCACAGAAGAAGATGTGGAGAAAATTGCCAAAGAAGTATTAGAAATTCTGATTTATCTCCACGAACTAGAGCCTCCTGTTTTGCATCGAGATATTAAACCGAGTAATTTAATTATGGGTGCAGACCAACAAATTTATTTAGTAGATTTTGGTGCAGTACAATCTCAAGGTAATGCTCAGGGAGTAACTTTTACTATTATTGGAACGAGCGGTTATGCTCCTCTAGAACAATTTTGGGGTAGAGCAGTTCCAGCTTCAGATTTATATGCTTTAGGAGCAACTTTAATTCATTTACTAACAGGAACTTCCCCAGTAGATTTACCGCAAAAAAATTATCAGATTCAATTTACTGACAAAGTTGATATTAATCCTAGCTTTGCCAGTTGGATTAATAAAATTACAGAAATGGATTTAGGAAGTCGGTTTCAAAATGCTCGTGAAGCTTTGACATCTCTCGACTCAAAACCAAAACTTCAACCATTAGTGCCACCGAAAAAAAATCCTCTAAACTTTAGCACTATTATTACCATTAATAAATCTCCAGATAGAATAGAAATCTATACTCATGCACCTAGTTTAAGAGAAATTAAAGGTTCTGGAATGTTCGGTGGGATTTTTTGTATATTTGTAGGTTTACTGCTAACTAATCCTGTTTATGGAATCTTGTTATTTATCCTGGTTGTAGCAGGAATATTTGTATTATTTGGGGAAAAGAATTATATTTATTTCGACCATGATATTTTTAGAATAGAACGACATCTATTAGATATGACTTACGGAAAAATTCAGGGAAATACTAGAGATATTGTAGAAATTTTAGCATCTAAATTTGAATCAGGTTATCAAGTGGTAGTTCNAGCTGAAACCTGAAAACTAACCCGAAAAGAATTATATTTATTTCGACCATGATATTTTTAGAATAGAACGACATCTATTAGATATGACTTACGGAAAAATTCAGGGAAATACTAGAGATATTGTAGAAATTTTAGCATCTAAATTTGAATCAGGTTATCAAGTGGTAGTTCAATCTCAAAATAATAAATATCAATTAGATAAAGCAATGAATATCAAAGATAGTACATCCTTGGTTGAGGAAATTAACCAATGGTTAAATCAGATTAACTAGCTAGTAAGCATTCAGCCGTCAGCTATCAGCTATCAACTATTTTTTATTTTAGATCAAATCTTTTGTGTTATAAGAAACCGGGTTTTTTGGAGATAGATTTCATTCAATAATTAATAATTGATAATTGATAATTACCTCTACCTCAAAGGAAGAGGATTGAATAAAAGGAAAATAAATTCATTGTTTCTCTTGAAATAGAAAACTTTAAACCTTAATTATTCGGTAAGGCATCGGCATCTAATAGACATCTGGTGATAATCAAAAATAAAATCAATTATCTCTGGAGAAATCATCAATTATTTCCTCCTACTATGTACGGACGTTGCACAGGCAAAAATGCGTTTTCCGTTCCGGAATGCTCCGCTTTCCATGTTGCGCAGCAAAACGTCCCTACTCCCTCTTTTTCGGAGAGGTATAATACAAACCCGGTTTCTACACTTTGAAAAATCATAGCCAAGATTTTGAAAAAGAACAATTAATATCATGTCCGGATAATTAGTAATAAAAAAGTTTTTGTTTGTAGTTTTGCTCTAGCCATATCTAGGGCTTACTGATTAAATATCAAAGTATTTACCGATAAAGCTTTTAGGCTTTTGAAGTCTGAAATACCTTGATTTTCAGCTCTTGTTACCCAATAATTAATAGTTAATAGTTAATTATTAATTATTAAGAGTTGATAGTCAATAATTAATTATTCATTCATTCAACAATTAAGGTTGAAAGCCTCCCCTTTCAAGGGGATAAATCAAAAAAAATTCCTTTTAGCAAATCCTATCCGTTTCAAGAAGGGGTAATTATTAATTATTAATTATTAATTGTTCATTGTGTTTTTTGCTGAATCAAAAAGTTAGCATTTTTGGTGCATAGTTGGGCAAAAAAATTACTCTCGTAGAGACTTGTATGCAACCTCCATACCTACTCCCGAAAAAAGACTTTTTCAGCAAACTCTATCTATATAAACCATTTGGTATCTTGACATTAGATTGGTTAAATTTTTGAATTAGAGTGGTTTTTATGATTAGTAGACAATAGGGATATTCCCATAAGAACTTCCCTAAAACCCCCCGCAAAATGTGAGTTGTGAGTGGGGTGTTTCATGTAAAAAGATTGAAAAATACTCCCCATCACCCCATCACCCCATCACCCCATCACCCCATCACTCTCTCTACTTTTAAATAGATCCTTTCAGGGGTTCTATAGTTCGGGCTAGAGCAAAACTACCAACTTTAATTATCACTACTCAACCAGACATAATATAATAACCAGATTTGGTATGATAACTGATAACTGATAACTAATAACTAATAACTAATAACTGATAAATGCCTCTGTTTCACCAACCCAATAAGTTATCGTCTAGCGATCGCCTGCTCCAAGGAATAGCCATCGCTACTAATGGCTTATTGACAATTAAAGACCACCATAAGTCAGTCCAGGCTGCCCTGAATGCTCTAGGGCCAGTTATGGATGTTGATCGGATCTATATATTCCAAAATCATCCCCATCCTGAAACTGGGGAACCTGCTAGCAGTCAGCGCTGGGAGTGGGTAGCTGAGGGCGTGCAGCCAGAAATTGACAACCCCGAACTGCAAAATATTCCCTATCCAGAAATTTTGCCCCGTTGGTATGATACTCTATCCCAAAAGCAGCCAATTATAGGTCTAATTAAAGAATTTCCCAAAACAGAGCGAGAAATATTACAGCCACAAGGAATTCTGTCTATGCTGGTAGTACCAATTTTTATCCGAGACTATTTTTGGGGATTTGCTGGATTTGATGATTGCCAACAAGAGCGTCAGTGGAGTGACAGTACAAAAGCAGCACTAATGGCGATGGCAGGGAGTATTGGAGGAGCAATTTCTCAATGGGAAACTGAAAGCAACCTCAAGCAACTTAACGAAACCTTGGAAGAACGAGTTAAAACCCGTACTGCTGAACTTGAGCAGGCAAAAGAACTTGCCGAATCTGCAAACGATGCTAAGAGTGAATTTATGGCTAATATGAGCCATGAACTGCGGACACCACTCAATGGTATTTTGGGCTATGCTCAAATCCTGAATCGTTCTCAGAAACTGGCGGAAAAAGAGCGCCACGGCGTTCAAATTATTTACCAATGTGGCTCTCATTTGCTAACCCTGATTAATGATATATTAGATTTATCCAAGATTGAAGCTCGGAAACTGGAACTTAGCACTCAAGAGATTCACTTTCCTGCTTTTTTGCAAGGGGTGGTAGAAATTTGTCGGGTTCGATCTGATAAAAAAGGACTTAACTTTAGCTATCAAGCTGATGCCAATCTTCCCACAGGAGTTATTACCGATGAAAAACGACTGCGCCAAGTGCTGATTAATCTCCTTGGTAACGCTGTCAAATTTACCGAAACAGGAACGATAGCTTTTACAGTAGAAAATATTCACTCATCAGATGTAACAGGAGAAAATTCTATGGCTTGCATCAACTTCCAAATTAAAGACACCGGAGTTGGTATTGCCGAAGCAGAAATAGATAAAATATTCCAATCTTTTGAGCAAGTTGGTGACAAAAAAAATCGTGCCGAAGGTACAGGTTTAGGTTTAGCAATTAGCCAAAGAATTGTACAATTAATGGGTGGTAAGATCGAAGTTAACAGCGAACTAGGAAAAGGTAGTATTTTTAGCTTTCAGATAAATTTACCCATCGCTCACAACTGGATACAAAAAGTTTCCACAAGCAATGGAGAGAAAATTATTGGGTATGAGGGAGTACCTCGCCATCTACTTGTAGTGGATGACAGATGGGAAAATCGTTCAGTTTTGGTGGAGTTGTTAGAACCTTTGGGGTTTAAGGTGACAGAGGCAGAGAATGGTGAAGAAGCATTGGATCAACTCAGACAACAAAAATTTGATCTGATGATTACAGATATACATANAAGTTTCCACAAGCAATGGAGAGAAAATTATTGGGTATGAGGGAGTACCTCGCCATCTACTTGTAGTGGATGACAGATGGGAAAATCGTTCAGTTTTGGTGGAGTTGTTAGAACCTTTGGGGTTTAAGGTGACAGAGGCAGAGAATGGTGAAGAAGCATTGGATCAACTCAGACAACAAAAATTTGATCTGATGATTACAGATATACATATGCCTGTAATGAATGGTTTCAAAATGCTCAAACATTTACGCAATGACGAGCAGCTCAAAAATACAATCGCGATCGTATCATCAGCATCAGTGTCAGATATGGATCGGCAAAAAAGTTTAGATGCAGGAGGTGATGATTTTCTAGCTAAACCTGTAAATGCTGAGGATCTATTCAATTTGCTTGTTAATTATCTACAACTGAATTGGAAATATGAGAAAATCAACTCAGAGGAAACTCCTACTATAGCTCAAAACGAGCCTTCAGAAATAGTTGTCCCCCCAGTAGAGGATTTACAAATGCTATTCGAGTTAGCCCAGCGTGGTATGCTGCTAAAGCTAGCAAAAACTGCTGAAAAAATTGGGCAAAATAGCGATCGCTATCTACCCTTTACTCAGAAAATTTCACAACTGGCAAAGGAATTTCAAGCAGAAGAAATTGAGATATTAATCCAAAAATACCTTGACTAGATGTTTGCGAACCATTCCGCAGGAAAAGCATACTGATAAACTCTAGACGACAAGTTCTTCATCCAAGGATAAAGTGGTTTTGTGTGGTTGGTAAAAACTTCTCTAAGCTTACGGACATTGGGCTTATAACCATCAATATATGTAGCATTCCATAAACTTAAACCCCAGTTTTAACACCAGCGTGAATAGCCAGCGTGAGTCGCCATCAGAGTTTTATGCTTATTATTAAGTTTCAGCTTTGTAATTATGGATTTCATATATGGGTGAGTGCAACCTNATAAAGTGGTTTTGTGTGGTTGGTAAAAACTTCTCTAAGCTTACGGACATTGGGCTTATAACCATCAATATATGTAGCATTCCATAAACTTAAACCCCAGTTTTAACACCAGCGTGAATAGCCAGCGTGAGTCGCCATCAGAGTTTTATGCTTATTATTAAGTTTCAGCTTTGTAATTATGGATTTCATATATGGGTGAGTGCAACCTGTCTAAAAGTATGCTTTTTAATGTATTATATCGTTTTTCTTTGATTAAGTCAATGCTCTAAGAGACTATTTGTAATATCATGTCCGGTAGCATCGGTATTGTATATAGAAGGTAAGGAAGAAGAAAGAAGGCTTTAGTTATCTAGGAGAGAAGGAAGAAGAAAAGGAAAAACCTTAAATTAGGTAAATATTTCCCCAACTTTTACACGACGCGACCATACCAGCGGACATGAGATAAAAGGAATATTAAATCTAGGCGTAGGATGGGGAGGGTGAGGCGACAATAACTATGAATCGTAGCAAAGTCGTTGCGGGCATTCCGGCCCGCACTACGCCGTAACCCACCAAACATTAAACACTCTGGCCGTCTTAATCTGTAGTTTACAAAGACTCTCTAATATAAAATCCAGTGATAAATTTATAGCATTTGCTACTTCCCATCAAGACAAACTTTTAGTAGTATACTATTAAATAATTTCCGTGGCTTAAATCCTTATTTTTTTGTAACTTCTAACTTCTGACTTTCTTTTAATTACCAAAACCAGAAGGTCTAAAAGTTCCCCTTTTAAGGGAATGAAAAAAATCAACTTCAGTATTTCAACCCTCTGGCTTCATCTGGAGGTACTGTTTAATAATTGATAATTGATAATGGATAATTGATAATTACCTCTCCCTAAAACGGATTGGATTGAATAAAAGGAAAATAAATTCATTGTTTC
>NZ_LGSU01001116.1 GCF_002260545.1 Hydrocoleum sp. CS-953
GAATTAACAGCTATTATCGCTAGCTTTTTTGTGGGGATGGCAACCAGTATAGTTCCCGCTTTCAAAATAGAAGATTTTGGTTTGCGAATTATCTTTATTACTATAACCGTGACAGTTTTATGGGTAGTCGCAATGTTAGTCACACCCCAAGAGTCTGATGCAACTTTAGAAGAATTTTATCGGCGATCACTTCCCGGAGGTCCTGGTTGGCAAAGACAAAGAGCAGCAACTGGTTTAGCTCCTGCACAAAATTTGGCTAAAGATTTACAAAAGGTTTTGGCATCTATATTATTATTGTTTGGAGCGTTGTTAGGGACTGGTGGTTTCCTGTTGCTCAAGCCAAACATTGGTTGGATATTCCTCATTATTGCTGTTTTCAGTGGGATGTGGTTACGACAACTCAATAAGTCGAAAATTTTACCCATGCCAAGACCAGGGTTAGATGATGACGACTTGTTGTAAATGACTTGTCAGTTAACAGTTATCAGTAACTCCAGCTTAACCTAATACTAAAGTTTATACGGAAATATCTTACAGCGGTTTTCATTTCAGTAGACCACAGTAGGGGCGTTTTACTGGCGCAAAGCTTTCCTATCGGAATGCTCCGCAAACGCTTTATATGTCGCGAAGCGTTAACGGAGTTGTGCGCTAGCTAAACGGCTGTCGCCGACATTAAAAGGCGAAGCCCATGCCGTCAGCAAAACGCCCCTACAGGGTTTTGGTTATGAAGATGTGGTTCATCAATCTGAAAAGCGCNACGCTTTATATGTCGCGAAGCGTTAACGGAGTTGTGCGCTAGCTAAACGGCTGTCGCCGACATTAAAAGGCGAAGCCCATGCCGTCAGCAAAACGCCCCTACAGGGTTTTGGTTATGAAGATGTGGTTCATCAATCTGAAAAGCGCTGTAATAGTTTTCCATAGTATTTTACTGTAACTATCAAATTGGGTATAATTCAGGACTTAGGTATTTTTGAGTTGTAAACACTACACATCTATAGAACCCCTAAGCGTATCTCCAGAAAATAGGTCCTGGTGGAGAATTAATTGAGAAAAAATGGGTCAGGACTTACGCAAAGACACTATATATAGATATAGCGCATAACCAACAGAGCGATCGNTGAGTTGTAAACACTACACATCTATAGAACCCCTAAGCGTATCTCCAGAAAATAGGTCCTGGTGGAGAATTAATTGAGAAAAAATGGGTCAGGACTTACGCAAAGACACTATATATAGATATAGCGCATAACCAACAGAGCGATCGCTATAATTTTCAGAGAGCGATCGCCAAGTATTTCTGAGCCTTTCTAAGAGTGAGAAAAACTTAAATAGCTATCATTTTAATGGTAGGATGTTTGAGTTCAGATACTAGATATTTAGATAGTAATTGATGTTTGAGTTGATCAATAGTTTTTCCCAAAATGTCAGCTACTTTTTTCAAATGATTCCAGACCAACATAGAGCAAGCAATATGATTTTTTGGAATTTTTGCCAGACGACATTGACACAATTCTATTCCTGTTAACTGCTTGATTTCTCTGTGAAATTCTTCGATTTTCCATCTAGTCTGCGACTAGAATTATACATCATCTGTCGAAGATTGACTTAAGTCATTAGTCACAATATATTCTGTTCTATTGGCAGAAATAGTAGCCCAGAATAGCTTGACTTNAGCAATATGATTTTTTGGAATTTTTGCCAGACGACATTGACACAATTCTATTCCTGTTAACTGCTTGATTTCTCTGTGAAATTCTTCGATTTTCCATCTAGTCTGCGACTAGAATTATACATCATCTGTCGAAGATTGACTTAAGTCATTAGTCACAATATATTCTGTTCTATTGGCAGAAATAGTAGCCCAGAATAGCTTGACTTTTTTATCTCTTGGAAAACCTCTAATTTTTATTATTTTACCTGATGTTATTTCTGATTCATCCCAGGTTAATTTAGCAATACTTTTATATTTTTCTACACCACCAGTGTCATCCACTAAACGATTTATTTTTAAGGGGCAATAATAAATTTTTCGCATATTATCTATCAATGCCATTAATCTTGGCGTTGCATACCAACTATCCATCAATACAGTTTGAAATGGTAATTTATTCTCATTTACCACATTCAATATCATTTCTTCAACATGGTCTATTTTAGTTTTTTTGTCACTATCTGGATCATAAATACGATAATCTAGTATCCAAAATTGCTCGGTTTGGGGATTAAAATAAATACAATTAACTACTCCTATTCCTCGAATTACTTGATGTTCATTACCGCTATATTGTCGCCGCACAAGTTCAATTTTATTCGCCTATTTTTTATGAATTACTGTATCATCAAAAATTACGTATGCTTCTGTATCTTGGATAATTTCCTCTTTGACATTTTGCCATAAATCTTGTGCATTTAAAGATTCTACTCTTAAATAACGATTAATCGTATCATGGCTAATATTTTCTAGGTAATTTGCTAGGTTAGTTATAGTATAGTTTGTATGAGAATTTAGCAAATATTGGTATGGGATCAATATAATTAAAATTCATATTTTTAGCTCAAATCAACAATAATATTATTCTATAATAAGCACGAATATTTTGGCTCAATTTACGATCGATAGTCAAGCAACATCTACATAGAAGGTAAATAAACTATAAATGCCTATCTTTAGGTTCCTCACGAATTTTGTTGTTTAGGCGATCGCTCTCTAAAAAATTCTAGCGTTCGCTCTGTTGGCTATACACTATATATACTGTCTTGGCGTAAGTCCTGTGGGTAATAATTGATTTGATGATTGGATGAGTGGGAGATATCTAATACACCCCATCTCCCCATCTCTCCACACTCCCCTACTCCCCTACTCTCAATCTCTAATTTTAAAGTTCTATAACGTTATAGTTTTTGGAACCCATATAGAAGCCATTGGGTATCTTTGCAAAGCTGAGAGTTTTTGGCTCTTGAGTCAGGAGTCAAGAGATTGAGAAATAAAATAGGGAAAAAGGTAGAAAAATACCCCCATCTCCCCATACTCCCCATCTATAATTCGCGTATAGAACCCCTTCAGGGGTTCTATATAGTATAGTGTATCTGCGTAATATCATGTCCGCTGGTATCGGAGCGTGTAAACCCCAGGGTTAATAACTACAGGAAATTTAAGTTTTTTCTGGCTCTTAAACCTTCTGTTGTAGGTAATTATTAATTATTAATAATTAAATAATTCGCGCCTTGAAGCCTCCCCTTGGATAGGGGAAAAAGCGGTAGGCAAGCGGAGCATGACCTTAGGATGGGATGGCGTTTCGCTTCGCGTTACATGTCGCGCAGCGTCCCGGAGGGACAGGTTTCCCGCTCTTGCAGAGCCGCTCCGCTTTATATGTCGGCGACAGCCGTTAACGAAGTTGTGCGCCAGCTAAACGCCATATCCAATCGACCAAGAGAAAAGTGCTCTTGAATTTCCTTATCTTCAATTCCCGTGGGGTTTTAACCAGAGGTAATTATCAATTATCAATTAATGAAAGCCTTCTTCCTTACCCTTACCTTACAATACCGATGCTACCGGACATGATATAAGTCCTAATAATAAATAATAAGTAACTTTATGATGATTAGCTATTACAGCGTTCCAACTACTATTTCCCCTGAAGCACAGGAAGTATTACGCCAGTTTCCGCAAAATACAAAAAGTCTTCCAGCTACTGACGATCTTGATGTTTGGAAAAAAGTTTGGCAGGAAAACGAAGAAAGTAAAAAAGAGGATAATGCAAAGGTTGTTGACCATTACAAACCTGTCGTTCAAGAGAAAAAATTAGGTGGTGTACCTGTTCTAGATGTCAAACCCAAAAACTGGCAAGACAATGGCAAAGTGCTTATTTATCTTCATGGAGGTGCTTATGTACTATTTAGTGCTGCATCTACCCTCACCAGTTCAGTACCTGTTGCCGATGTAACAGGGTTAAGGGTAGTATCTGTTGACTATACTGTAGCTCCCTTTGCTAAATGGGATAAAATTACAGATCAGATTATTCAGGTCATTAAAGAACTGATAAAAGANCTGGCAAGACAATGGCAAAGTGCTTATTTATCTTCATGGAGGTGCTTATGTACTATTTAGTGCTGCATCTACCCTCACCAGTTCAGTACCTGTTGCCGATGTAACAGGGTTAAGGGTAGTATCTGTTGACTATACTGTAGCTCCCTTTGCTAAATGGGATAAAATTACAGATCAGATTATTCAGGTCATTAAAGAACTGATAAAAGAAGGCTATGAACTGGAAAACATAGCAATTTATGGAGATTCTGCTGGAGGTGGACTTACCGCTGGAACCGTACTAAAAATGCGCGACCAAGGCTTAAGTATGCCTGCCGCAGTTGTACTTTGGTCGTGCTGGTCAGATATTACAGAAACCGGCGATACTTACGAAACTATCAAAGATAGAGACCCAATATTAGTCTATGATAACTTTTTGGCTAACGCAGCTAATGCCTACGCCGATCCTGCCGATCATAAAAACCCTTATGTCTCTCCTGTCTATGGGGACTATAATAAGGGTTTTCCTCCAACTTTGATTCAGGTTGGTACAACAGAAATTTTCTTTAGTAATTCTGTTCGCCATTATCAGATTCTCGATCAGGCAAAAATTCCGGTTAAGTTTGACCCTTATGAGGGAATGTGGCACGTTTTTCAAACACTTAACTGGGAGTTGCCAGAGTCAGAGTTAGCACGACAAAAGATGGCTGTTTTTCTGGCAGAGCATCTGAAATATTAAATACTATTAGAACTCCAAAACTTGTAAATCTTGCTAAAATTAAATTCATCATAAAAAATTGGTAAGTGGGAAACCAGCCTGTGTTAACGGCTGGATGGAAATGACGCGACGGGTTTTAACCCGTAGTCAAAACCTGTTATAATTAAGGCATTAAGACACAATGACCTCTGAAGCATGGTGAAAGCCCGATAGCTAATGGACGCTTTCGTAGGGACGTTGCATGCAACGTCCGTACAGGGTGGTTAATCGAAAAGGTAGCCCGGTGCTTACCAGCACTCTGTTTCCAGCCGTTAGTCAGCACGTTGTATCTCAGAGCGAGTGAATTAATCAATAACTTAAAAAGTAGCCTCAATGGTCTTTGNGTAGGGGCGAACGGCCGTTCGCCCCTACTGCTGCTGTATGCGTACTACGGTACGGTACTGGCAATGTGGCCGTTTCGATTTTTCGGGAACCGTGCAATGTGTAAATCGTGGTTTTAACCTGATTTACAGCTCCTAGTCACGAATCCACGCGACTTTAGTCTGTGGAGTGTCAAAGAAGTACACTTTCTATGCAAACAGTAGAGATGTTCCATAGAACTTCCCTATAGGTAAATTTAACATTCTGACTTAAAAATAACTATGCAAATTTTTCGTCAATATATTGCTCCATTAATCGTAGTAATCATATTTTTAATTGCTATGGTGGCAGTCAGCGCTCGTATATTTCTACCAGGTGACCTCGCAGCACCAGCTCCGACAGAGGAATTAAGTTCTCCTAAAGAAGCAGCGATACTATCTACACCTAATGTTTATTTTTCCTAATACAGCGCTTCCCGTTGTTATGAGGTAAAAAATTTTAGGTTTGAGGGAACAGGGAATAGGGAATAGGGAATAGGGAATAGGGAATAGAGAATAGAGAATAGAAAAGAATAAAAACAACTGTACCTCATAGCTTCGGAAACTGATGTATCAGGTAGATATAGCGCTACCCGCAATTCAGATAGGGTAGCCGTCGGATTGGCGACGTACAGAAGTAATCCTTAAGTAAGATAGAAAAAGAAAGTATTTCTCCTCAGAATAACAATAATGTTACTTGAGAAATGCTCTTGACATACTCCCGACGTTGCGCTTACGCGACAAAGCGAGATTCTTCAGTCAGCAAAAACTGACCGCTGTTTTAACAGAGGTGATGTCCTCCCCCTGTGATGACGCTTACAATAACAAAATCATCCTAGCTTGTCAAGGACTTATGAACGTTTAGCTTGTGGAGGTATCCGAATCTTGGCCCTNCTGTGATGACGCTTACAATAACAAAATCATCCTAGCTTGTCAAGGACTTATGAACGTTTAGCTTGTGGAGGTATCCGAATCTTGGCCCTGGCTTTCCCATACGACGCTCCCCCACCGGAGAGCGCGGGACTTCCCGCCAGGGAAGTTAAATGGTAATTGTCAAATGGGTCAATATGGAAGATAAGTAAAAATTAGAGTAGTAATATTTTTTGATTTACAAGATACAATAGAATTTCGATCTGCCTTTGACTAAGTTTAGATAGGCAAAATTAAGCCCTCTATTAAAAACAATTTTAGCTGTAAGGATTCAGGTATCTTAAACCCAGTTATAGAGAGACTTCTGAAAGCGACTGACTCAGCAATTTAATAGTCTCATTCTCAATAATGAGGAAAATAAAGGTTTGTAGCCATTTATAATTGAGAATATAATTTGGGAGGCAATTGCCGGAAATGCTTATCCATCAAGATTTATAGACTTTTCCATAAGACCTAAATCCTTACCTTTAGCTAGTAAAATTTTCCCAACTATCTTGTCAAAGTTTTAAAAGTTATTTACTAGAAAATTTTTCCACTTCAACTGATAACTGATAACTGATAACTGTTTTATGCAAATAAATCAGCATCTTTCAAAGTTTTTCCTGCTGCATCTTTTTTAGATAATTTAACCTCAATTCCATCTAAAGGCCAACTAATCCCAATTTCTAGATCGTTCCACAAAATTGAACGCTCATATTCAGGTGCGTAATAATCAGTAGTCTTATACAAAACATCTGCAGTTTCAGACACTACTAAAAAACCATGAGCAAAACCAGGAGGCACCCAAAGTTGTCGTTTATTTTCTGCACTTAAAAGATAACCTACCCACTTACCAAAATTAGGAGAATTTTTCCGAATATCTACAGCAACATCAAATATTTCTCCCACAACTGCTCGTAATA
>NZ_LGSU01001117.1 GCF_002260545.1 Hydrocoleum sp. CS-953
ATTATTAATCTATTAAAAATACTTTATCAGCGAGAACCAATCCCTTTTCAAACCCTAAATTTCAGGTTTGGTACTGAACAAAACTACCCATAGTGACAGTATACATTTTAGTTCAATTCCAAGTAGATTTATGTGTGGAGTTTGGGTAGCTCTGGAAGATATAGATGCCAATAACGGTCCGCTACATTATTATCCTGGGAGTCATAAATTACCAACTTTTGATTTAAACGATTTGGGAATTACAGGCAGTTATCAGAATAAACCTTATGATACTTATCCTATATATCAAGAGTTTTTACAGTCATTAATTGAACACAATAGTTTGGAAAAAGTAGAACTTTATGTAAAGAAAGGACAAGCTTTAATTTGGGCAGCAAATTTACTTCATGGAGGCAGTCCAGTTTTAGATAAAAATCGAACTAGATATAGTCAGGTGACACATTATTATTTTTCTGATTGTATGTATTATATTCCCTTACTTTCCGATCCATTTATACATAGAATTCATTTCAAAGAAGTTAAGAATATTATCACAGGAGAAGTAGTTAATCATATTTATAATGGTGAAAAAATTGAAATTCATCCAGAACAATATGAGATGGAAATATTAAAATCTGAAGTCTTACAATTTCAGGAGCAATTAGCAAAATTTCGACCTATTGCAATACAATCTCAGGATAAACTGAATGTCTTAAAACCTCAACTTCAAACTGTTGAGTCAGAATTAGAAAAATTACGAAGTCAGCTGTATAATTCTCAGACAGAGTTGGAGTTATTAAAATCTCAAAATCAGCTACTTGAGACAGAATTAAAAAGATTAAGAACGAAATTCTATCAAAATAGCTAAAAAGGAAGAAGTTCATTAATTGATAATGGATAATTAATAATGGATAATTATTTTTGAGCATAAGCACCATGACAAAATTGTTTAGTGTTTACCAAAAAAAGAGGTTCAAAGCCTCCCCTTTTAAGGGGATGAAAAGATAAAAGTTCATTATTTCAAACCTCTGGGTTTCCGTTTGTCATGCTGCGCAAACAGCCAGAGGTTACTGTTTTGCTGACGCAAAGCTCCGCTTTATATGTCGGCGACAGGCGTTAACGTTTGCGGAGCATTCCCTATACGAAAGTTGTGCGCCAGCAAAACGCTGCGCGACATGTTTGCGCTAGCATTCCGAAGGAAAGCTCCTCCGTAGGAGGCTAACTGTTAACTGATAACTGAAATAACCTACCCTAATGTGATATGAAGCATACAGTATAAAGGATTCAGTATGACAAAATGTGTAATTAATTTTGTGTACCTGCTTAATTATCAATTATCCATTGGTAAGTGGAAATAATTTGTGAAAAAAGCTGTAGGGGTTTGGTTTCCTAATCCCATTTATGCTTGCTTTGGGAGACCAAACCACNTTTGCGCTAGCATTCCGAAGGAAAGCTCCTCCGTAGGAGGCTAACTGTTAACTGATAACTGAAATAACCTACCCTAATGTGATATGAAGCATACAGTATAAAGGATTCAGTATGACAAAATGTGTAATTAATTTTGTGTACCTGCTTAATTATCAATTATCCATTGGTAAGTGGAAATAATTTGTGAAAAAAACTGTAGGGGTTTGGTTTCCTAATCCCATTTATGCTTGCTTTGGGAGACCAAACCACTACTATAAAATATTGCAACTTATGCCGGGATTACTATAGATATCTTTATCGTTTTACCCTTTTATTTCAAAATACAAAATTTACCGAATAATTAAGGTTTAAAGCCTTTCCTTTAAAGGAGAAACAAGAAAAAATATTCCTTTGATTCAATCCTCTGATTTTTAGGGAGAGGTAATTATCAATTATCCATTATCAATTATCAATTATTGAAGCCTTCTTCCTGCTTCCATTCTTCTTTTAAATCTCGAAAAAATAAGCATTACTATCGGGAAAATTACGAGGTTTTAAATAACCTGAATTCACCATTTTGAGTATAACTTTTTCTTTACTTTCTGCGACTGTTTCCAAGTCAGTGCGACATTCAATATCAGGATTAGTTGGTGCTTCATAAGGTAAGTCAATACCAGTAAATTCTTGAATTTCTCTTGCTCTAGCAAGTTGATAAAGTCCTTTGTTATCCCGTGCTTCACAAACTTCTAGAGGTGCATTAACATATACTTCAATAAAGTTCCCAATGCGTTTTCTTACCTCGGAACGAACTTCATTATAAGGAGAAATAGCAGATACTAAAACAATCACACGATTACGAGTTAAAAGATGGGCTAAAAAGCCAATTCTGCGGATATTTTCATCTCGGTCAGCTTTACTAAAACCCAAACTTTTACCAATATCTTGACGTACAACGGTACTATCAAGAATTTCTACTGTATAACCAAGCGATCGCAACTCTTCTGCAACAGCGAAACTTAGAGTAGTTTTACCCGCACCGCTTAAACCAGTAAACCATACTGTTACACCTGTTTGATTATTATTTTCCATTTACAAAATCCTCTTAAAAACAAAGTTTAAATCCTGACAAAAAAGGGATTTAAAATTCGATTAATCTATTGACTTAAGATGTTGACTATGATAAGGTAAATATTTACCTTGTAACAATTAATATCTAATTTTCTAAGATGTAAATACTAAATCAGTAATAAAAGTAATTGTCAACTCAAAAGATTATCTGAATCTCCCTAAAAAAGAATCTACCAGTAAATTTTTTCAATAAAAATTTAATTTTAATCCTTCCTGTTCCCTCTTTTCAAATTCTGTAACTAAGTATAATCAAATCTCTACGTTAAAACTTATTATTCATCATCAATGGAAAACATCAAACATATTGGTACTTGGTTACGAATACTTCGTCAACCTCAGTACCGTTGGCTTTGGTTTGTAGCTGCCGCACTTATCTATGTAGGAATTCTTCTGTTTCCCATGACAGGAGTAGAAAAAGAAGCAAAAGGAGCCTTAGCAGTATTTGGAGTTACAGCTTTCTTGTGGGCAACTAATACCCTACCAGTAGCAGTCACAGGCTTAATGGTACTATTTTTAATTCCTCTCAGTGGCAGCATGTCCGCTACAGAAACTTATGCCTATTTCGGCAACAAAGCAGTATTCTTTGTATTAGGAGCATTTATTCTAGCCAGTCCCATTCAACGCTCCGGACTTAGCACTCGTCTTGCTTTAACAGTAGTTTCCCGTTTTGGCAATAGTCAGGGTATTTTGACTATTGTCAAAACGGGAAAATACTGTTAAAGAAAGACGAGTGCTAAGTCTGGAACGTTGAATGGGATCGCTTAGAATAAAAGCGCGTAATANACTAATACCCTACCAGTAGCAGTCACAGGCTTAATGGTACTATTTTTAATTCCTCTCAGTGGCAGCATGTCCGCTACAGAAACTTATGCCTATTTCGGCAACAAAGCAGTATTCTTTGTATTAGGAGCATTTATTCTAGCCAGTCCCATTCAACGCTCCGGACTTAGCACTCGTCTTGCTTTAACAGTAGTTTCCCGTTTTGGCAATAGTCAAAATACCCTAATTGCCTCGATTTTAATTCTTTCAGCGGTAATGTCCTTTGTGATTAGTTCTTATGCAGTCACGGCCATGCTATTCCCGGTGGTTATAGAAGTTGTCCAAGCAGCAGGGGCTAAACCAGGTGGACGTTTTGGCCTAGCAGCATTTTTAGCCTTGGGATGGGGTTGCGGTATTGGTGGTATCGCAACTTTACTGGGGGGCGCGAGAGCGCCTCTAGCATTAGGAGTTTTGCGCAGCACAACAAAAGGAGAATACGATATCACCTTTGTGGAGTGGTTTATTTGGTCTATTCCTTTAGTTGTCCTCATGTTAATAGTTTGTTATTTTCTTCTATTACGAATAGGAAAAGGTCAAGTAGTTTCTTTATCTAATGCCCGAAAATTTCTGGGAATTAGAGCAAAAAGCCTGGGCGCAATTTCATCGAGAGAAGTTGGTACATTGGTATTAGTGACGGGAATAGTTTTGTTATGGATTTTTAGAGGAAAAGCTTGGGGACTAGATACAATAGCTTTTTTTGGGGTGATGTGTAGCTTCATTTGTGGTTTAGCAAGTTGGCAAGAAGTAGAAGAGGATGTTAACTGGGGTATTTTTTTGATGTATGGTAGTGCTATTGCTCTAAGTGCAGTTTTAAGAGATACGGGAGCAGCACAAGCATTGGCAGAAACTTTATTGGGATCGTGGATTAATTCTGGTATTGTTTGTTTTGTGGCAATGGTTTTGATTATTACTTTTTTGACAGAGGGAATGAGTAATGCTGCTGCGGTGGCAGTTTTGATGCCAGTTGGACTTGCTTTGGCTGCTAAATATGGAATAGATCCAAGGGCAATGACTTTGGGTATTACTCTACCATCGGGTTTAGCTTTTCTGTTACCAGTTAGTACCNATCGTGGATTAATTCTGGTATTGTTTGTTTTGTGGCAATGGTTTTGATTATTACTTTTTTGACAGAGGGAATGAGTAATGCTGCTGCGGTGGCAGTTTTGATGCCAGTTGGACTTGCTTTGGCTGCTAAATATGGAATAGATCCAAGGGCAATGACTTTGGGTATTACTCTACCATCGGGTTTAGCTTTTCTGTTACCAGTTAGTACCCCGGTAATGGCCATTATTATGGGTAGTGGTTATGTGTCGCCTTCTGAAGCTTTTAAGCGTGGCTTGTTGCTAAAATTAGTGGGGACTTTGATATTCTTGGTAATGGCGAAATTTTATTGGCCTTTATTTGGGTTGGGAGTGTAAGAAATGAGTATCTGGTTGGTGGTTGCAAACCCCTACGCTTACGATAAAGCAATGTGGAAAGCAGTCTCAGAAGCACAACAAAATCAAACTAAATTGAGAGTTGTATTTTTTATTAATAATAACTCAATTCATGATGTTATTGGTGAATTGGGGCAGAGTGGTTGGTTGGGATCTAATCCTTTGCATAAATTACAAAATTCTATGTTGGAAGGTTATCGCGCTTTAGCTGGTGATGTTTTGAAACGGGTGAAACGCAAAGCAAAAGGAAAGGAAGTGGAATTAGAAAGTCAGGAAGTAGTAGAAAGACGTACTATAGAGGAATATATTTTTGAGGTTGTAGAAGAAGGTGCAACAAAAATTGTGATTGCTGGTCCGCAATTACTTACTGCTAAAATCGGAGAATTACCAAATATAGCAGAGTATATTGAGGAAGATTAGGAATTTTAACGAAGTTAGAAGTTAGAAGTCAAATTCTCACTTTATTTTTTTGATTGAAGATGATGAATTTTAGGCTAGGATATGTTTTTTTACCGAATAATTAAGGTTTAAAGCGTTCTATTTCAAGAGAAACAATGAATTTATTTTCGTTTTATTCAATCCTCTTCCTTTGAGGTAGAGGTAATTATCAATTATCCATTATCAATTATTGAATGTTCCTCATTCTTTTTATCCCTGCCATAGTTTAGTTCATTTATTTAGTGAGTAATATATGAAACTGAAAAATTTATTAATTGCATTTATGGGAATATTAACTGTGGCAACCGTGACCAGTTGTACAGGGAATAGTGGGAGTCAAGAAACTGCTCAGGAAGAAATTAAAATAGGTGGTTCTTCTGAAGGTTATCCCATCATGGAAATATTAGCAGATGCTTATAAAAATAACTCCATTAAAATTACTTTTATGCCTAGTAGTCAAAGTAGTGGTGGTATTAGAGGTGTTCAGGATGGGTTAATTAATATCGGAGTTATTAGTAAGGAATTGACAGCAGCAGAAACACCAGAAAATTTTAAATACATACCTATAGTGAAAAATTTCCTGGTTTTGATTACTAATGAAAATGTTAAAGGAGTTTCCAATCTTAGCACGGAGCAAATTCAAAGTATCTACAATGGTACTATTAGCAACTGGAAAGAGTTAGGGGGACCTGATGCTAAGATTGTTTTATTAGACATACCTGAAGATGAAACAGAAAAGGAGATTTTGCGAGAAAATATTTTAGGAGAAAATCTTCAAGTTATTTCAACAGCAATTATTTTTCAAGAAGACGATGAAATTCTTGAAGCTGTAGCAACTACACCTTACAGTATTGGTGTTATGCCAAACTCGGAAGAGCTAAAAGAATTTAGTATTAATATACTCAGTATTAATAATACCTTTCCTAACAAAGTTAATATACAGAATGGTAAATATAAAATGAGTCAAACTATCGGGATTATTTTTTCTCCTGAACCTACTTCTGGAACTCAAGAATTTATTGATTTTGTTGTCAGTCAAGAAGCTAAGGAAAAATTAGAATTAGCTAATTATATAGTTGTAGACAAAAATTAGGTCTGGAACAATATTCTTTTCAGACACTAATATTTAGATATAAATAGGGATATGCAATCGGCAGTCAGCGTTGATCGGCAAGGATTTTTATTAATTATTAGTTGTCACTTTTTCCGATTTAGCTAATATAATAGTAAGACTTTTCTTGAGGAGAATAAATTTAGGTTTAACCTGGTGAAGGATAAGGTATTTATAATAACTGGATTTGGTATAGTAATCCTATTATAAAAAAAGATTGTTGGTGTAGGGGTTTGGTAGACAGACCCCTACAAATTTTTATGCTATCTATTGATATTTTTTTGGCATTGGTGATGGGTGGCTATGATTTTTCAAGTGTAGAAATCGAGTTGATATTAGATACAGCAATTCCTGTTGTTATGACAAAATTTTAGGTTTGAGGGAACAGGAAATATGGAATAGAAAAGAATAAAAACAACCGTACCTCATAGCTTCGGAAACTGCTGTATCTTACCGAAAAATTAAGGTATAACAGCAATTTTATAAATGTTTGCTACAAATAGTTAGTGTACTTCAAAGGAGTCAGAAGTCAGGAGCCAGAATTAATAGGTTTACATGAACTTTTTTGTACCTTAAATTATCTTTTTCGTCAAATATAAGTCCCCTATAGAACCCATTTGGGGTCTATTTAAAATTATAGATTGAGAGTAGGGGAGTGGGGGAGTAGGGGAG
>NZ_LGSU01001118.1 GCF_002260545.1 Hydrocoleum sp. CS-953
TAGCTGTTCAACAATTAATAATTAACTAATTATCTATTCTTATAAAGAAAAGGATTATCTCAAAGGATCTTTTTCTTTTTCCTTGATAAATGGATAGGCTTTATACATTTATTTTTCCGTAAACTTAAGGTACTCAATATAGCGTTTCTCAAGCTTATGAGTTACACCCATCTTTAATTTCTTTTCTATTCCTTATTCCTTATTCCCTATTCCCTATTCCCTGTTCTCTGTTCCCTGTTCCCTGTTCCCTAAAACCTGGAATTTTGTACCTCACCAGGATGGGAATTGCTGTATCAGGAATCAAGTTTTCCAAATCCTATTAGTTATGTGTAACATGATCTTAAATTATTAGCAAGTTCGTATTAAGTATAAAGGTGCAAAAAAACAGAAGTATTTCAATAATTAATAATTAAGAGTTGATAGTCAATTAATTATTCATTCAACAATTCAGGTTTGAAGCCTCCCCTTTTAAGGGGATAAATAAAAAAAAATCCTTTTAGTCAATACCCTTCTTTTAAGAAGGTGTAATTATTAATTATTAATTAGGGTTTGCGCTCAAAAGTCTTATGGGTGAGGGTAGGAGTCAGGAGTCGTAGGGGCGTTTTCCTGACGGAATGCTCCGCAAACATGTCGCTCCGCGAAACGGCCATGTGCTAACGCAAAGCTCCGCTTTATATGTCGCGCAGCAAAACGCCCGTACAGGAGTCAGGAGGAATGGGAATTCTAGAGGAGGCAGGAGGAAGAATAGTCCTTTGGTTTTTCTGCCATAATCTACCCAAAATGCTCACAATTTCTGCTTGATCAACCAAAAAGCTGGTACTTTTTCCAGACTTAAAATTGCTCAAACCTTTACCCGTCAATGCTTTAATATTTAATCAGCAAGCCCTAATTATTAATTATAATTCTTCATTGTTAATTGCTGAATGTTAGCTTTAGCGGTGCTAGATATATTTATGGAGCGCTAAAGTGCAACTACAAACAAAGACTTTTTTATCACTAATTATCCAATAGCGTAGATCCCCTGCAAGGATGACACGATATTAATTACCTAGAATCAATCGTTTCACAATTTAAAATTTTAGCCTCAAATTTTGCATCTTGAAGACGATTAATAGTTGTTTCCCCATCTTCTACCCAAAATTGCCGACCGAATTGTACTAACTTTTGTTCTTTATCATCAGATATTAATGCCCTTATTGCCACATTTGCTTTTTCCTCATTTCCAGAAGATTGTTCTTTCAAAATAGCTTTAATCTGTTCAAACAAGGAATCATCTTCTGGAATCTTATCTACTGGTAGTTGCAAGATAATTATTTGTGTTGGTTTAGCAGAATCATTTTCATTTATTAATAATTCAGCCTCTTTTTTCGGAGGATTTTTTTGAGTCTCTAATTGCTCTAATGGTTTTTCTTCTTCTGCAATAGGTTGATTAATTTTTATCTCTTTATCTCTTGAGTTAACATCTTTTTTGGGAGATTTTTTTTGATTATCTAATTGCTCTAATGGTTTTTCTTCTTCTGCAATAGGTTGATTAATTGTTATCTCTTTATCTCTTGAGTTAACATCTTTTTTAGGAGATTTTTTTTGACTTTCTAATTGCTCTACTGTTTTTTCTACTTCTGCAATATATTGATAATTTTTTCTCCCTTCATCTGTTGATTCATTTTGATAATTATCTAATTCTGTCTCTGCTTTTTTATGTTGTTCAACTGCATCTGCCATTACCTTTTCTAATGCTTCTGCACTATCTACTAATAACTGACTTTCATCATCCTTATTATCAACTTTTCCACTTAAGACTAAAAGAGCATTTTCTGTCAGTAATTTTTTAATTTCTTCATATATTTTTGGAAAAACTACCGCATCTACTTGCCCAGTCATATCTTCTACTTGTAAAAATGCCATAGGGTCGCCTTTTTTTGTAATATGATGTTTAATTCCAGCCAACATTACCACTAATTTTATAGCTGACTTAGATTTTTTTTCCGACATTTGAGCGATAGTAATAACATCCTTAATTTGATTTTGTTCATGTGCATATTTGAGAGGATGGTCGGATACATAAAATCCTAGAATTTCTTTTTCATACTGCAATTTTTCTTTGGCTGGAAAATCTGAAACGGATGAAGATTTAGGAGCAGAATCAAAAGCAGGCATTGTTGTTTCTGCCACATCAAATAAATTTAATTGCCCTATATCCCGGTCTTTATTTCTATCTTGTGCCCATTTCATTACACCTTCTAAATCTTTGATTAATTGGTGACGGTTTGGTTCAATTTTATCGAATGCTCCACATTTAATTAAAGATTCTAAAGTACGACTATTCAGAGCATTAAGATTAACTCGGTCACATAGATCGGCTAAAGACTTAAATTCTCCACTTTCTTTTCTTGCTTCTAAAATTGCTTCTATTGCTCCTTCTCCTACATTTTTTACTGCGGATAATCCAAATAAAATTTTATTTTGTGTATCTCCTGTAGCTACTTTTGGCAAGGGAGTAAAATCTACTTCTGACTTATTAATATTTGGCGGTTCGACTTCGATATTAAATTTCTGGCAATTAGCAATATATTTTTGTACTTTATCTTGGTCGCCACTATTAGCAGTTAGTAAGGCTGCCATATATTCGACTGGATAATTTGCTTTTAAATAGGCAGTTTGATAAGCTACATAAGCATAAGCTGTGGAATGGGATTTATTAAAACAATATTCAGCGAATTTAATCATCTGTTCAAACAAATCTTGTGCCACGGCAGAAGGAACTCCTCTTTGAGTCGCACCATCAATAAATATTTCTCGATGCTTTTCCATTTCCGAGACCTTCTTTTTACCCATTGCGCGGCGTAATAAATCTGCTTCTCCTAAAGAATATCCTGCTAAATCTTGAGCCATTTTCATAATTTGTTCTTGATAACAATTATGAACAACTACTCCTTCGGCTAGAAAATAAGGTGAGTTTTGGTCTTCCATTTCTAAATCGAAACATTCTGCTTTTCCTGCTTCTTCCACAGAAACAACATAGACCAGTCTTACATCTTGTAAATAAGTTTTTTCATAAATTTGACGATAAAATTCATCCCAATTTTCTAGCTTAGTCTTGTAATTAGAATCTGTCGGTCTAAATAAAACTGCTTTTTGGAGCGATCGCTTTACAGTTTTTCTGGTATAGTAATCTGTTTCTTTGATAGATTTTTCAAGATTTTCTGCTAGTTTTGCAGCTAAAACAGGCAAATAGTTTTCTTTTATTTCTGTGTATTTTTTATCTGGTATTTTTGGATATCCAATTATAGATGAAAATCTGGTTTTATCAATTACTCCAACATAATTTTCTTTTATATAATATGAAATTTTTAAGCTACCTAAAAGCTGTCCAATTTGTCTTAATAATTCAGAAGAAGAACTTCGATAATATACATTTCTCTCACCATAGCAGCCATCACTATCCCATAAACCATGCAATAAGTCTATTCTGTCTTGTTCTTTATAGTCTAAAATGTCTTCTGGTAAACGTTTATGAATAGATTTAACTTTCCAATTTTTACCATTATAAACTTGTTTCATAAACTCAGTTAACGGAGTTGGTTTTGGTTGAGTTTTAAATTTAGAGTAAGCATACCAACAACGAGTATGAAAGTAATATTTAGCAGTACCTCCCCAGGTTTTTTGAATTAAATTTGCAACCCAAATCGCAGCGTTTTCTGTTAAACAAGCAATATTTGGAGTTGAGGATACTAAGTTTCCATCACCTACAAGCAACCCAAGCAAGTAAGCTTCATTTTGCTTTAACTCTTTACTATTGCTGGAAACAGGCCATTTTTCATAAACTGCTGAACTGTAAATATGAGCATTTTTGAGACTTTGAGGTGCTGGTTTTAACTCGAAAGCAAATTTATCTCCCTCTGGGGTTAAAAAGCGATGATTTTTTCCTGCATAGATTACTTTTCCAGTAGATAGGGTAATTTTTAAGATTTCCTTAGTACCACTTTTCCATTGTTTAGCAACTCTAGCTGCCCAAGTATTGCTCCCATCAGAAGTTAAAATTACTTCTCCAGTCTTGATATTTTCAATTGTTTTTGTTGAACCATCTGGTTTATCTATTAAAGTTCCTTTAGACAAACAAAGAACTCCATAAGTTTCTTGCAAAATAGGCTCTAACTTTGGATCTTGATATTCAATTTTTTCCCGCCCATGTTTCCTGTCAATAAACTTAGGAATTAAACCAGCATCCAAAGGTCCGGGGCGATACAATGCCAAGATAGAAGAAATATCTTCAATAGAAGTAGGCTTCAATTTTTTCACAACATCTACCATCCCAGAAGATTCCAACTGAAATACTCCTTCCAAATCTCCAGACTTAATCAAGTCATAAGTCTTTTTTACATCATCTGGCATTTTCTTAATATTGCCTCTTGCCAAAATTTCCATTGCCTTTCTTTCATTAGCAGGCAACTCGTCTGGAACCAAAGGAATATGATGATTTGTTTCAATTAAGTCGGCAGTATTCTGGATAATAGTCAAATTTTTCAATCCCAAAAAATCCATCTTCAACAAACCCAAAGATTCTATATCTTCCATGTGATACTGAGTAATCACCGAGCCATCATTATTTCTTTGCAAAGGCACAATTTCATCCAGAGGTTCCTTAGAAATTACTACTCCTGCTGCGTGTACTCCAAAAGTTTTATTCGTCCCCTCAATTCTAATTGCCATATCTATCCATTGTCGGATAGAAATTGTCTTAACTTCTCCCCCTTCATTATCTTCAATTGGTGTTTCTTGATTCTCATAAGCTTCCTTAAATTCTGGGGAAGGAGTTTGATCAGAAGTCATCACTTTTAACTTAGCTGGTTTACCCCGTGCAACAGGAATTAACTTTGCCATTTTATTTGCTTCCCCAAATGAAACACCCAACACTCTCCCCACATCTTTTAATACTGCCTTAGATGTCATCCTGTTAAAAGTAATAATTTGAGCAACTCTCTCTTCCCCATACCGTTCAGTCACATAATCAATCATTACATCTCGGTTTTCAATACAGAAGTCTGTATCAATATCTGGCATTGACTTCCGTTCAGGATTCAAAAATCTTTCAAATAACAAGCCATGATGCACCGGATCTATATTAGTAATTCGCAAAGAATAAGCAACTAATGAACCAGCAGCACTTCCCCTACCTGGTCCGACAGGAATATTATTATCTCTGGCATGTTTTATATAATCCCAAACCACCAAAAAATATGTAGAGAAACCTTTATCTTGAAGAACTTTTAATTCAGTCTCCATCCGCTCTTTATAAACTGGCGAAATTTCACTTCTTTGTTTAAGTTTCAGTCTTTCTAATAATCCATCCCAGGAAAGTTGTTCTAGATAAGTATCGGCATTATGGTCTGGTGGAATAGGATAATCAGGAATTCTTGGCTCCCCTAAAATTCCTTCATATTTTTCAACTTTCTTTTCTACTTCTAATGTATTGGCAATTGCCTCTTCTATCACTTCATTTTTTAAGTGGTCTCTAAATAGTTGCTTCATCTCTTCAGCAGACTTTAAATATTCGGTGCCACTATACCGCATCCGCTTTTCTTCAGATATTAATTTTTGAGTGTTAATACACAACAAAGCGTCGTGTGCTTCTACATCTCGACAAGAAATAAAATGAGAGTCGTTTGTGGCTACTATTTTTATCTTTAATTTCTCAGCAATTTTGACAATTCCAGTATTTACTACCCTATCTTCTTGGAAACCATGGTCTTGAATTTCTAAATAATAATCTTCTCCAAATAAATCTTTGTACCACTTGGCTACTTTCTTAGCTTCCTCGTATTTTCCCTGCATAATATTTTGAGGTACTTCGCCTGCCAAACATCCGCTAGTTACTATCAGACCTTCGTGATATTTTTCCAACAATTCTTTATTAATACAAGGTCGAGCAAATATACCTTTTCCTTGAAAACCATGCAGGTGAGAAAGTGTTGTTAGTTTGACTAAATTTTTATAGCCTTGAGTATTTTTTGCTAATACGACCTGGTGAAATTTTTTCCCTCGTTGCTGTTTTTCAATATCTCCATTTATCACATACATTTCATTCCCAATTATGGGTTTAATTCCTTTATTTCTACACAGTTTAATTAATTGAATCGCCCCGTACATTACCCCGTGGTCTGTCAGAGCAATAGCTGGCATTCCTAGTTCTACCGCCCTATCTATTAATTGTGGTAATTGGGATGCTCCGTCTAATAGGCTATAGTCGCTATGAATATGTAGGCCAACAAATGACATTCTTTTTAGATTTTAGAATAAATATTTTAGATAGCACTATTTTATAAGGAAGAAGTAGGAAGGAAAAAAGAAGAAGGTTTATATTTAATTTTTGCTGGTGTTAGTTTGACTGAAAATCTTTACCTGTAAGCTTTTTAGGGTTTAATGAATCGCTTCATAATTTAAAATTATCATTTTTGCCAAATGTATTAGGAATTTAAACTGATTTTTGCAAAAAAAGTTGAAAGTAGCTCTTTATGGCCCAAAAATGGGGGATTTGGGTGCGAACGCGTTCTCATTGGCCATTTCTTATAAGTATTGATATATAAGAAATACAGGGTGGTTGCATTTAAAGAAATTTTAGTGTATTTTTGAAGTAATAGGCTCGCTCTGCGCAGGTGCTTATTAAAATGAAAAAGGAAATTAGTCAGTGGGAGTGCGATCGCGTTTGCGTAGCATTCCGTAGGAAAGCGGAACGGAGTTTTATCGCGCTTTCATTTGTTTCTTATAAAATAGTAAAGTGGAGTATTCTACTCCAACTGCAACAAAGTTAATAGTTATAAACTTGGTATTATGGAACAGATTGTCATTCAAACAGCAATAAAAAGCTTTATTCCACAGTTAGTTAAAGAGTCTTTTTCTTTATTAGGGAAAGTCACTAATGAAACTAAACGTCTATTTGATAAAAGTTTGGAGAAATATTTTATTAAACAGATACAGCGATACTCCTATATAAAAA
>NZ_LGSU01001119.1 GCF_002260545.1 Hydrocoleum sp. CS-953
ATGATATTTCCCAATCTTCAATTCCGTAACGGTTTTAACCAGAGGTAATTATCAATTATCCATTATCAATTATCAATTATTGAACAAGCATAATTACTCATTATTTAATACCTTGATCAAACCAGGATAATAAATATTTACCCTGGAATTATTGCCATGTCTAATTAAATTTCAAGCAAAATAAATCTGCCAAAGCTAATCTAAAATTTTTCCGGATGGGAACCAACTACTAATGTTTAACTAAACAGTAAACAAAATACTTAAAAAGAGAACAAATTATGGCTCTAGTTAGCAATCTTAATGATAGTGGTGCTGGTTCCCTAAGACAAGCAATTATTGATGCCGCCGCAGGTGATACGATTCAATTTGACCCCAGTCTAGGTGGTCAGACTATCGCCCTCGCCAGTGAACTATTAATCAATAAAAACCTCACCATTGATGGTGATGAAAGCAACCCAGTCACTATAGATGCAGGAGGTAACTCCCGTGTATTTAATATTGACGATGGTAACAACTTTTAACAATGTTCAGTTTACATTTGTGGGATTAACCTTTCAGGTGGATTTGCTTCTGGTACTGGCACAAATCAAAGTGATGGTGGTGGTATATTCACTAATGAAGCACTCACTCTCAGCAACAGCCTAGTTACAGGTAACACAGCATCAGGTAGTGTAGCTGACGGTGGTGGTATATATGTGAATTCCATAGGTAGCGCCAATATTACCAACACTACTATTAGCAATAATACAGCAACTGATGACGGTGGTGGTGTCTTCGCATTTGGTACTACAAATATTAGTAACTCTACTATCAATAACAACCTAGCAAGTGCTGATGTTGGTGATGGTGGTGGTGTTTATATCGTTGGCACTACAAGTATTAGTAATTCCACTATTAGTGGTAACAGCGCGAATAGTGAAGGTGGTGGTGTCTACGTTAAAGATGGCACGCGCCCCGATGCGACAATAAGCAACTCTACAATTACTAATAACCAAGCACCTGTAGGTAAAGGTAGTGGTTTAGCTGCTTTCGGAAGCATTCAAACTACAACTGTCACCTCTAGCATTATTGCTGGTAACGTTAACAGTGACGTTGACGAATTAACTAATAGTAGTAACGCCATACAAAGTGGTGGCAACAACTTAATTGGTACAGGAAACGCTACTGGTCGTTTCAACGGTACAGGCGACCTAACCGGAGTCACTAACCCTGGTCTAGATCCTCTTGCTGATAACGGGGGACCCACTCAAACCCATGCTTTACAAACTGGTAGTGCTGCTATTGATGCTGGCAGCAACTCTCTTGGTCTAACTACTGACCAACGTGGTACAGGTTTCCAGCGTGTTGTGAATGGTGTTGCTGATATTGGTGCCTTCGAGTTTGGGAACCCTATTCCTACCGACCCTACTGATCCTACTGTTCCTACCGACCCTACCGACCCTACCGACCCTACCGACCCTACACCTATTACTGGTACTCCAGGCGATGACAATCTTCCTGGTAATGCCGAGAACAACATTATCGACGGCCTAGGAGGAGATGATATAATAAATGGTGATGATGGCGACGACCAACTGTTTGGTAGTGGTGGTCGAGATAGCATCCTCGGTGGTGACGGTCAAGATATTCTTGATGGTGGTAATGACCGAGATACCCTCGAAGGTGGTGGCGGTCTAGATACCCTCATCGGTGGTGGCGGTAACGATAGTCTTGATGGTGGTATCGATGACGATAATCTTGATGGTGGTGCTGGTGCTGACATCCTCCTCGGTCGTACCGGGCGAGATACTCTTAATGGTGGTATCGGTCGAGATACTCTTAATGGTGGTAGCGGTCGAGATAGTCTTAATGGTGGTGCTGGTGCTGACATGCTTAATGGTGGTTTGACCGGCAATGACACTCTTGATGGTGGTAGCGGTCCTGATACTCTAACTGGTGGAGACGAGAATGACAGTTTTGTATTGCGTTCTGGTGATGGCAACGATCAGATTCTAGATTATGTAGATGATGCAACTGATCCTCTAGAAGCAGATAACTTCTTATTAGATGGTCTGACTTTCGATGACTTGATAATAGGACTTGACCCGAACAACAGTAGCAATGCTATCATACAGACTAATATATCTGGCTCGACAGAAACTTTAGCAACTTTGGTTGACTTTATTACCCCCACTAACAGTCTTGCCGATCTAACTAATACTGATTTTGTCCCTATCTAATTAGTATTAGCACTCTTTTTCCCAATCTAAATTGATTGTTAAAGCGATCGCCTCTCTCAAATCAAAGGGGCGATCGCTTTTGGCAATGTCCAGAATTAATCAAAATATAGCGCTGTGCGCAGGCAACAGGCACTATTGCTACAGGCAACAGGGGGAAGAAATTGCCGATAGTATAAGACTTTGAGCTGCTTGGCCCCTACTACAATTTGTAAANGGGGAAGAAATTGCCGATAGTATAAGACTTTGAGCTGCTTGGCCCCTACTACAATTTGTAAATATACCAGCGCTCATTGATATAATTTATATCATGTCCGGTAGCATCGGTATTGTATTTTCAATAATGGATAATTATCAATTATCAATTATCAATTATTGAATTATCTTAATTTATCCTCATATTCAATTATTTTTCTTTAAAGTAGGTCATTTCAGTTATCAGTTATCAGTTATAGCGCTAGGGAATAGGGAATAGGGAATAGGGAACAGGGAACAGTAGACTGTTAAAGGGTTCCAGGATTTATAACTGTCCTAACCTTAATGCGTAGTGCTATATCAGTTATCAGTCATCAGTTAACAGTACCTCTGGCTAAACCCAGAGGCTTGAAATACTGAAGTTGATTTCTCTTGGTCGATTAGATATGGCGTTAACGAAGTGGCTCTGCAAGAGCGGGAGACCTCGCCATCTCATCCTGACGGACTGCTCCGCAAACGACCGCTTTTTTATCCCCTTAAAAGGGGAGGCTTTATACCTCTTTTTTCGGTAAAAAATAGAAATTTTTATTCCTAAGTAGCCTGATTTAGTAACTATTTCAGATTTCTGTATCAATGAATACTTAAAATCTAGGGAATATTTGTGAAATTATTAATAATAATTCTCAAGAAATTTATAGAGATATTTGCTTGAATCTTATATAAATTAGTCATATTATCTATTTTGGAGGATAAGTATGGTTCAGTTATCAACAATTACTCCTAAAAAGAATCGTCCCAACCTATATGCTTGGTGCAGACCTACCTTTTCTCCAGAACAGGGGGTATTACTGGTCTTAGGTGGTTCTTTTCTCACTGGAGCAGCTTTAGCCCAAGAATGGACAAGCTCAACAACTTTAGCTCTAATCTGTGCTTTTTTCGCCTTACAAGCAGAACATCCCTTAGTAGTCCAAATCAAACAGCGAAGCAGTTGGAAACCTCGCTTTTTAATCTGGGGTGCTTTGTATGGAAGTATTGCAATAGCGATAGCTGGGTGGCTTTACCTCCAAACCCCATGTTTACTATGGATCTATGGAATAGCAATAGCAGCTTTAGTTGCGGATAGTATTGCTGTTTTCAAACGTAAACAAAAATCTATATTAAACGAAATGATTGGATTTTTAGCTATCTGTCTCTCAGCACCCCTAGCATACACAGCTACCACAGGCAATATTTCTCTGACTGCACTAGCAATGTGGATACTTAATACCCTATTTTTTAGTAGCGCTATCTTTACACTCAAGTTACGGAAACAAAAGACCAGTTGCCCTATACCCGGAATTATTTATCATAGCACTGCAACCCTGATTATACTTGGTATTTACTGGTGCAACTGCTTAAACTTAGTAACAGCTTTATCTTTCGGTGTGGCCTTACTTAAGTTAGCAGCGATCGCCCTTAGATTAGATTGGTATCGTACAACAAAATTTTATTTTGTCGCAATATTTGAAACCCGTTTTGCTCTCATCTACATTGCTATTGCTGCCATAAGCGTTCTTCCAGCTCACCTACCTAATGCTTAATTTTTTGGTAGTGGTAAAGAAGTAATGATAAGTATAGCCCTACGCGCAAGTCATGCATCGAGTGCGTAATTCTGAGGTCTCCATTTCCTACGGAAAGGCTACGCCAACAGAATGTAAGACGCACATCTGACAGTCAAAAGTTATCTCTGACTAAGTTTTTGGTGCGGAAATACTCTGCAAACGGCATTTACCAATATCCGCGCCCTAAATGCCTAGTCCTATAATAGAAAACCCACCTAGTAATACCTTTTCACTTTAAGGATGTCACAAATATTTGGAAATTTATAATGTCAAATAATCCCTTGAAACTACTTAATAATAAAGTTTTCTGTCTATTAAATCTTACTTTAGAATTTTGACTTTTGAATTTTGACTTCCGTGAAACGGTATAACCTAGGGTAGCTGTCGGTAGGGCGACGTACAGAAGTGATATTTGAATCGCTTAAAAGTTAGGTTATACAGTAATTTTAGCTTACTATTTCACATTATCAGTCGGCAACTATTTGTGACATTTTTCAAGTGAATTGGTATGACATTTTAGGACTACCAATTTTTTCAATCAAAAAAATTAGAGTGAATTAACAATAGCCACCCTACCATATCTAGGATCGATCTCAATTCCCATCACCTCAAAAGAGCTAAAATAACTACCATCAGGTGCAAAAATTGAGTAAGTTTTTGTTGTACCTGCTGGTAAGGATAAACATTGATTAAAAATTTCTTGCCTATACTCTAGAGGTACAAAATTATGTTCTCCAATTCTTAATGCTGCTTGATTATAAAAAGAAAATTGACCTTGGAAGTTAAGGATACCAGCAGGAGCTGGAAATTGTTCACACCACCTCAAGGCCAAAAACCATTTAGCTTCTGAAAGTCTTTGATATTCTCGGTTTGGGTTAGGGTGTTGCAAGACTTTGTATCCCCCTTCACTGGCGAAAATTGTTCCACCTAAAAACCCAAACATTATGCCAATGGTATTACCCATGTTGAACTCGCTCCATCCATAATGTGAGAGATATTGACTTCGATCATGCTAATTTTTATTAGCTATGTTAGTTGCTCCCTAGAGAGTAACTGTTTGACGAACTTAAGAGTCAAAAGTCATTTCAGTTACCAGTTATCAGTTATCAGTACCGACCACTGTTTGCGTAGCATTCCGTAGGAAAGCCAGAGGCAAGAAAATACTGAACTTTATTTTTTTCATCCTCTTAAAAGGGGAAGCTATTGACCTGATTTTTTGGTCATAAGTCAGATATTATAATCTCTGTTTGAAATCGGAAGATTCAAACAGGGACAATTTTTCTTGATTGACGTGATTTATAGTAGTTTTCTCTCTAGATAGACTAGAGTGAGCAAAGAAACCCTAGGCATCTTTGACTACTTCCAACTCCCCACTCCCGATCAGGATTTTCTGGTCTATTGAACTGAAAAGTGATATAATTCAGGGACTTTTGACCGAACTATAATATGGTGATAACTTATGTATTATAAGTTTTATACCTTATGAGTATCTTATCGGCTGTTAAACAGATACTCTATTATTTTCAGCATATATTTATGATTCATTTGATGGCTTGTTTTCTAATTAACTTTTGTGTACTTACTAGAGCGCTGTTTAACTCATAATTACGGCGCTGAGGATTTTTTAGATAAGCTTGTTGTTCTTCTTCTATCATCTCTACATCTTGATCCACTAAACCATCGAGTAGTTTTTGAGCTGAACCAAATAAACTTTTTTTAACAAATCGTCTAAACCATTCTGGTAGTTTATGTAAACGCCAAAAGGCATGAAGTGATGTAAAGTGAACCAGATAAGCTTGGGTTTCTCTTTCATTAATAGGACATAAAAGACAGTAAATTTGAAAATCTTTCCCCAGGTTAGAAACCCAATTTGGATAGATATAACTAACATTTAATGGTTCGGGATGGAGTTGTCGCAAAGCAGGAAATAATAATTGAGATATTGACCAAATTTTGTCAATTTTATAATAGCTTTGAGCCTGATAATAAGCATCTACCCGGTGGTCATTTTCAGATAAGTCTATTAATTCTGCTGCTGCCCAAGCTTGCCAGTTTTGATGTAAATGTCCGTGGTGCATATCCATTAAATTTTCTATTAAATAAGAATAATGAGCGCGACATTTTATGACTGATATTGTGGCAATATAATTGAGATGTTCCCACTCAGGAATTTCTAGAGGAGAAATTAAATTTGCCAATGATTTATCTCCAGGAAATACCCAGATAAAACCGTTTATTTCTTGGACTGGAAAAGTCCGAATTTGACAAGTCGGTAATTTTTGATTACTTGCTAAATAAGGTACATGAGAACATTTACCACTTGACTCAAAACGCCATCCATGATATTGACATTCTAATTCATCGGCGATCGCACGACCAGAACTAAGTTTAACAAAACGATGAGGGCAAAGGTCTTCTAGGGCATGGACTTTTCCATTGTAACCCCGGTACAGAACGATGGGTTGATGCCAAAGGGTAATGTTTAAAGGCTGAGATTTAAGTTCTATGCTACGAGCAACAGCATACCAATGATTTTGGTTAATTCCCAGGTTACGGATATCATGGTAGAAAGTAGTTTGAGGAGAAGACATATTTCAGTTATCAGTTATCAGTTATCAATTATCAGTATCTCTAGAGAATAGGGAGATTTGAAATACTGAAGTTTATTATTTTCATTCCCTTAAAAGGGGTGGCTATTTCATTAAGTGTAAAATGCACCGGGGGGATGAGTTTAGCAGGTGTGGGTCGGTGAGGGTATGGGAAGCTCGAACGCCCAAACAGTTAATTTAACCCTTCTGGTTGTAGTTTCTCCCCACATTTCCCACACTCCCTACACTTACCACACTCCCCTTGCCTTCTGCTTACGGACAATATTTAAGAATTAAGAACTAATTTAGTAGTTTTGCAGGAAAATTTAACAATGATTAATATTTCAGGTTACCAAATTATTGCCAAAATTTATGAGGGTACTAATTCCATAGTTTATAGAGC
>NZ_LGSU01000112.1 GCF_002260545.1 Hydrocoleum sp. CS-953
CAATTAGACTTGACTTATTTTCTTTTAGGAGAGATATTTTTCTCAACTTATGGTAAAATTATTGAGCTTTGCTACTATCCAATGGCAGAAAAGGGAGAAACAATGAAACACCAATTAGCCACCGTTGGAGGTTTGACAACGGCTTTAGTGTTGGGGACTGTAATTCTGCCATCGCAGGGACAGACCTGTTATGGATATGGCTCTGAGAAAGCAAATTATGAAACTGCAAACTTTAAGATCAATATTTGCGAAACTCGCAAAGGTGAGTATATATTCATTAGTCAACCCAAAAATGGAACTGAGCAAGATTGGTTGATTGTTGGTAATGCCATAAAAAGAGGTACTTCTTGGGCAGCTTATGACCCAGTACAAGGGATTGAATATATTATTGGTCCAGACCAATATCGTGTAGATTCAACAACACAGAATGGCCTCACTGAACGTGTAATTAATTACCAAGCTAAAGGAAGAATTAAGTCAAAAACTTGTTATGTACTGAGACCAAATGGGCTATATATTTTTGAGACACGCAACTCGGCAAGTCGTAGACTCGGGGTAGTAGAAAATGGTCAAAGAATAGAAGTTACAGGAAATGAAGAAATTGGTAGTGGCACCCAGAGATTTATAGAAGTGACAAACCCATATCAAGGATATATAGTTTCTAGGGATAGTAGTGGAAGTTATATCTCAGATTGTTCTCCATTTTAATTTTAGGGAATAGGGAATAGGGAATAGGGAACAGNGAAATTGGTAGTGGCACCCAGAGATTTATAGAAGTGACAAACCCATATCAAGGATATATAGTTTCTAGGGATAGTAGTGGAAGTTATATCTCAGATTGTTCTCCATTTTAATTTTAGGGAATAGGGAATAGGGAATAGGGAACAGGGAAAAAGGTGGTAAATATGGAATAGGGAATAATGAATCAATACTATGCTAAAGTTGCCAAAGGGTTAGAAACTATTGCTGCCCAAGAGTTAGAAAGTTTAGGAGCTAAAAATGTTTCTCCAGAATTTACAGGGGTAAGTTTCACTGGGGATAAGACTTTACTTTATCGAGTTAATCTATGGGCAAGAACTATTTTTAGAGTATTAGTTCCTATTACAGAAGTTAGATGTGTTAACCGAGATGTTTTATATAAAGAAGTTAAAAAAATTCCTTGGCAGAAGTATATATCTCCTAAAAATACATTGGCAGTTCACTGTACTGGAAGTAATGAGAAATTAAAGCATACTCACTATACTGCTCTGCAAATAAAAGATGCTATAACTGAGCAGCAAATAGAAAAATTTCGCTATAGATCAAATATTGATACTAAAAATCCTGACATATTAATTAATGCTCATATTGAACATAAAAATTGTATCCTTAGTTTAGATAGTTCTGGTAGTAGTTTACATCAGCGTGGCTATAGGTTGGCAATGGGTTTTGCTCCTCTGAAAGAAACTTTAGCAGCAGCTTTATTGGAGATGGCAGAATATTCTCCAGATTTACCTTTTTTAGATCCTTTATGTGGTTCGGGAACTTTACCTTTAGAGGCAAGTTTAAAAGCATTAAATATTGCACCAGGATTGTTTAAAAATAAGTTTTCTTTTATGAATTGGCGTGATTTTGATAAGTCTATTTGGGAAGATTTATTAACAGAAGCTAAGGATAATCAATTAACTGAATTAAAATCAATAATTGTTGGAAGTGACAAAAATCTAGAAGTGCTTTCTCAAGCTCGTGCTAATGCTAAAAAATGTGGTGTTGCAGATAAAATTAAGTTTATCCAAACAGATATATCTAATTTAGAACCTCCAGCAGATAAAGGAATAATTATTTGTAATCCTCCGTATGGGGAGCGTTTAGGAGAAGTGGAAGAATTAGGTAAATTTTATAAAATGTTGGGGGATATTTTTAAACAACGTTTTACTGGTTGGACTGCTTTTATTTTGACAGGAAATAAAGAATTATCTAAACAGGTGGGGTTAAGAACTTCTGGGAGAATTCCTGTTTATAATGGTCCGATAGCTTGTACATTATTAAAGTATGAATTGTATTAGTTTTAGGGAGTAGGGAGTAGGGAGTAGGGAGCAGGGGAGCAGGGAGTAGGCAGAAAGTATAATTACATAAGTAATATCAAATCTTCTTGCTTCCGAGTGTTATAAGAAACCGGGTTTGTAGGATTTCAATAATTGATAATTGATAATTGATAATTGATAA
>NZ_LGSU01001120.1 GCF_002260545.1 Hydrocoleum sp. CS-953
TCTTTAAGCGTAGGTTAAAACTCACAAAAATGCCCATCTTAACTTTAATTTGTAGTATAGCACATTTACTAAATAGGGTTTGCTGAAAAAGTCTTTTTTAAGGAGTAGGGGAGTAGGGGAGTAGGGAAGTAATTTTTTTGCCCAACGATGCGCCCAAAATACTAACTTTTTGAGCGTTTTAGACTGAAACAGGCGCACTTTTTAAGGGCAAAAAAAAGCTAAAGCTTTGATATATCAAAGCTTTTAGAATTAATCAGCAAGCCCTAATTATGGTTTGCTCAAAAAAGCAGTAGTGTGGGGAGGATGGGGAGGAAGGGCAGGGCAACGCACACAAAACTTAACAATTGAGCAAAAAAGCGATCGCACACTCAAGTGTTCAACTACCATTACCTGATTCAAGAGGAGAGAGAATTCAGAACCAGACTCAGATAATTATTGTTCCATCCAGCTTTTGCATAAACTGACTACTTCAGCAGGCTAAAAACCAGAGCCAAATAGTAATAGAAGACTTAAACGTATCAGGTATGATGTCAAATCACAACCTAGCTAAGGCTGTTGACTACCTACTCTATAACTCCCATTTCTCCTGACTCCGTACGGACGCCCTTATGCAACTTCCCTACCTCCTGACTCCTTCCCCTTACTAAAAGACTTATTCAGCAAGTCCTAATATTTATTGAACTTGCTACAACTCTTGTAGGGACGTTCCATGAGACTTCCCTTCTGCCTTCTACCTTCCTTCCTCAACTTCAATTTGTCGCACTACAGTTAAAGCTGAATAAGATACTCCCGCCGTACCCTCTCCCGGATGAGTCGAATCTCCCACTAACCACAAATCCTGAATCGGAGTTCGATTAGCAATGCCAAAGGGTCCGAAAGTTGTCAGACGCTGACCAACACCACCAACAATACCTTCATCCCGTGCCGTAAATTTGACGAAAGTACGAGGTGTAGCAGCTTCGTGATGAACTATTGTTTCTGGTTTTAAATAAAAATATTCACTCAAACGAGCGATCGCTTCCTCCGTATATTTCTGTTTCAACTCCTGATAATCTTGGCAATGTCGCCAAATCTGAGTATCGGTAAAACTTGAGGCAGTAATTGTCGCTTTACCATTGGGGGCGCGACCGTCTCCCGGATGACTCACTGACACAAATAAAGAATTATTTTCCCCAATAGGTCCGTCATAATCATAGAAAAATTGCAAGTGGGGCGGACAGTTTGCCGGAATAGCGCTTTCATCGACTCCCAAATACACCACAAATGCACCCCAGGGAGACGGGAGTTTATCAACTCGGCGTTTGTAACCAGGTATTGGGTGTGAGGTTTGTGGTTGATTTTCGTCTGCCACTAATTTCACTAAGTTTTGCACCGTGACATTTGCCACAACATGGTCGGCAGTTTCTACCCAAGTTTCCCCTGTTTTCTGATTTCTAATTTTAACAGCATTAGCTTTGCCACTATCTATATATATATGTTCAATAGTATGACCCATAAACAATTTACCTCCGTCTCTTTCTAAAGCTGCAACTAGGCGATCGCTCAAAACCTGCATACTTCCCTCTAGATGGTACAAACCTTGAGGAGCTTGAGAAACAGCTAAAGCAGTCGCAGCGTAAAGTAAAGCTGTTTCCTCGGTACCAACTTGGGAATAAAGTTTCAATTGTAAATCTAGAAAAGTTTTCAATCGTAGATTATCATTTAAGCCATATAACCGCAAAGCATCTGCCACCGTCATTAAAGTAAATGGCACTGTAATTAGAGTATCCGGGCGCACTGCTTTTACTAACTGCCACAGATCCCAAATATTTCGGGGAGGCAAAACTGGGTCGCGCCCTTGAAACTTCCAACTTGCCTCAAACAGTTTTGTCATTAATTGCCAAAAGGGTTCGCTACCGGGAAATTGCCGTTGTCTTTCTTCCTGCCATTTGTCGGGGTCGCGCCAAACGTTGATGGGTTCAGTTTCGCTGGGGAGAAATACGGCGCAGGCAGGGTCGCAATGGGTAGCGTTCGGGATGTCAATTCCCAATTCCGAGAAAATCCGGTGATGGATGCCACCGGTTTCTAAACCTGCCACTTGAGTTGCACCAACATCAAAAGTGAAGTCACGCCGTTTGAAGGTTGAGGCGCAGCCACCGGGAATGATAGCTTGGTCAAATATTTGGACTTCGTAGCCTCGGTGGGCCAGTAAGGCTGCTGTGGTGAGGCCGCCAATACCTGCACCGCATACCACAATTTTTGATTTTTGTATAGTCTTTTTAGAGGACATGGGATAATTATTAACATTTTTTAACTAAATATTAATATAATCCGTTCTTATAGTTAATGGCAAATGGCAAGGAAAAGGGTTTCGGCGACAGCCGAAAACGTAGTTTTATCACGGAGGGGAAGTAGCTTCAAAGTCTTGAGTCTATAGAACCCCTAAGGGGATCTATTTAAAATTATAGATTGAGAGTAGGGGAGTGGGGGAGTAGGGGAGATGAGGTGTATTAGATATCTCCCACTCATCTAATCATCAAATCAATTTTCAATTTTTACCCATAAATTATCAATTATTTCTCCTGAGAACCTATTTTCTGGAGATACGCTTAGGGCTTCTATAAAATCTAACTTGTGACTTTTGTAAAAAATTATAACCACACCAGCGACTATCAGTCAAGGGTAAACTGTTGTACTTCATTTAATCTTCACATTCGTGGGTGTTTTTTTTAAAGATTTCGTGAAATATTGTTGTTGATTTAAAAAAATGCCTGAATTCACTGAGAGAAGTTGATAAATTTAAAGTGGAAAACATATAGCGCTGTGCTCCGGGAACAGGCAACAGGGAACAGGCAACAGGGGGAATAAATTACCGATAATATAAGAGTTATAGCTCTTTTGGCCCTACTACAATTTGTAAATATACCAGCGCTCATTGCTATAAGTAATTATACTGTGGAAAAATCAAGCTATGACTATTTCAAAATTAATCAAGGAACTTTCAATGACTCTCGTCGCAGCAACTCTAGCTCAGGGGATTTCTGTAACTCCCAATCGCGATAAGTGTAAGAAAGGATATACTACCACATTGCAATCACACCAATAGCCGATTATGAAGATTCGGTAAAGTTATCGAAAATTCATTCAAAAGTAATCCGGTTTCTCCGTAGATATGCTAGAAAGGATATATTGCAATATTGCAATCAAAGTAATAGCCGATTATGAAGATTTGGTAAAGTTATCGAAAATTCATTCAAAAGTAATCTGGTTTCTCCGTAGATATGCTAGAAAGGAGATAAGGAACTCAAAAATACTGACGAGAATAACTCATATTTTAGTGATTTATGTCACTAGTTTTAGTGATTTATTTCAGTAATTCAATTGATAAATATTACCCAATACAACCGAAAAATTACGGATAATAACAATATCTAAAAGATCTTACAAAAACAACTTTAAAAAGCAACCAATTAATTATTAAAGTTGTGTCAACCTTAATGATTTTATTTTTTAGGAGAAATCAGGGCATGAATATTTCAAAATTCATCAAAAAAGTTTCAATGACTGTTGCTGGAACAGCTTTTGTTGCCTTTAGTGGAACAACTATAGCTCAAGCAATTTCCATAACTACCAGTAATAATGGGAATCAATTGGTAAATGAAATTCTGGGAAGTGGGATTACAGTTGAACAAGATTCTATCAACTACATAGGTGCAGATGGTGCTTCAGGAATTTTCACAAATGGATTATCATCTGGAATTGGCATCGATCAAGGTATTATTTTGACTACAGGAACAGCAATGGATGCTAAAGGTCCTAATAGTTTAGATCACACAACCACCAAGAATAAACTTCCTGGAGATCCAGATCTAGATGGGTTAATTACAGAATCAAGAACACAGGATGCAACTATTCTAGAATTTGACTTTGAAACTCAAGGGGGTAATGTTTTCTTCGAGTATGTATTTGCCTCGGAGGAATATAACGAATTTGTAAATACTAACTTCAATGATGTCTTCGGTTTCTTCCTAAATGGAAAGAATATTGCCTTAATTCCTGGTACCAATACTCCAGTTGCCATCAATACAGTTAATAACGGTAATCCTGAACCTGGACAAGATCCGACTCCTAGTAACTCAGAATTTTTCAACAACAATGACCCTATTGATGGTGAACCATTGTTTGATATAGAATATGATGGTTTTACTAATGTCTTTACTGCACAAGCATTAGGATTAGAATCTGGTTCTCATTCTATTAAACTAGCGATCGCTGACACGGGCGATCAAGCCTGGGATTCTGCTGTGTTCATTCAAGCCAGAAGTTTTTCGGATAGAGAAACTTCTGAACCGCCTATTGTTGGAGGTATCTTGGGAGAAACTTCAGGTCAAAACCCTGAAGATGTTTCTGAACCGCCTACAGTTGGAGGTATGTTGGGAGAACCTCCAGCTCAAAACACTGAAGATGTTCCTGAACCGCCTACAGTTGGAGGTATGTTGGGAGAACCTCCAGCTCAAAACACTGAAGATGTTCCTGAACCGCCTATTGTTGGAGGTATGTTGGGAGAACCTCCAGCTCAAAACACTGAAGATGTTCCTGAACCGCCTATTGTTGGAGGTATCTTGGGAGAAACTTCAGGTCAAAACACTGAAGATGTTCCTGAACCGCCTATTGTTGGAGGTATGTTGGGAGAACCTCCAGTTGAAAACCCTGAAGATGTTTTTGAAGCGCCTATAGTTGGAGGTATCTTGGGAGAAACTTCAGGTCAAAACACTGAAGATGTTCCTGAACCGCCTATAGTTGGAGGTATGTTGGGAGAACCTCCNTGGAGGTATGTTGGGAGAACCTCCAGTTGAAAACACTGAAGATGTTTTTGAAGCGCCTATAGTTGGAGGTATGTTGGGAGAACCTCCAGCTCAAAACCCTGAAGATGTTCCTGAACCTTCTAAAGTTATAGGTTTGTTAGGAGTTGGTTTTGCAGGTTCATTGCTCAAGAAAAAATCAACCAAGTCTCATAACTAATATCTCTAACAGTGTTAGATAATCCCGGTATGAATTATCAATATTCACCTCTTACACTACTCGTTTCCTAACTTTTATTAGAACTGCTCCCTACTCCTGATACGGAAANTTACTCCCTACTTCCCACTTTTATTAGAACTGCTCCCTACTCCTGACTCGGAAATTTAGAATTACTCCCTACTTCCGAGTTCCAACTATTTTAGCTGCTTTAGTCCATTAGTCCAGTACATTCAATTTGCTAATTGCTAACCGCTTTTTAAAAAACATAAAGTGTAGCTATTTCTATTTTTTGATGATTATTTATTTCTACAAAAATATTTAATCTTGCTGACTGATTAACAACAATGTTATGAAACTTACAGCCCTTTTCAGATTGATAAACCACACCGTCATAACCAGAACCCTGTAAGGGCGAATGGCATTTCCTAAGGTCATGCTCCGCAAACGCCCCTACTTGTGGTCTACTGAAATGAAAACCGCTGTAAAACGAGCATTTTTACTAACTTTAACTCCAGGATATTTCTTGCCATATACTGGAGAGCTTAAACCAAGTTTTCCTTGAATTACTTGACCAGAATAAATTGTATATATTGCCGAAACAGAAATTTGATTATTTGTGGGAATGACTACACCCGCAAGATTAAATTCTTGACCTAGTAATATCTTGTTTGGCACATTATGAATTTTACAGACAGAAAATAAGTGACTATATAAAGATGCAGGTATTAGTTTAAGCAGAAAATTTTCATAAGTCTGAATATTCTTCTGCCCGTAACTGTGAGGAGTTAATAAAATTTTATCGATATTTTCTGGATATTTAGCACCCAAAAATTAAAGAGTAATTTAAAATTATTTGACTGGGAAACTACATCCTCATAGGAAATTAGAAAAGTATAATCTGAGTGAGTATTATGATAAGCATGAAAAGCTGTTTCAAGTTTCATTAATTCAGTTATTGCAAACCTTCTAGTAAATTCTTGCCATAAAAATCTCGACAAGTTTCTAAATTAATCTGATAAATATTCCATGCCATATCTAATTTACCATTAGCTGCTAATTCACAAGCTTCAATAATTTCATTAATCAGGCGATGCTAATTAAATAGATATTTTCTGGCGATAAAATCATCTACAAATTCATTAATCTTATCTAGATTGCCAATAGTCAAAAAACATCGACAGAGGTGAGGATAAGCAGATAAAATTTTTCCCTATCTACTAGCTTTTTGATAATTATCAATAGCTGCTTGATATTTGGATTGACGAAAATATAAATTACCTAAACCGAGATAACCTTCACTAGAATATTCTGACAATTCCTGAAAAATTGACTCCGCTTCTACCAATTTTTCTAACTTCATCAAATAAACCAAAGAATTATCAGGATTTAACTCCATTGCTTGCCGATAATAACTAATAGCTTACTCCCAATTTCCTTGGTCTCTGAAAATTCCAGCTAATCTAATATATAACCAAACAGTATCAGGACTTAACTCTATTCCCTTTTCATAATAATCAATCGCTTCATTAAACTGCTTAATTTCTCAGTAAGTATCCCCAATAAACCCATAAATTAATTCATTTTTTGGAAAAATTTTCAAAGCATTATGATAATAGTCAATTGCCACTTGATGCTGACCATGCTTTCTAAGAAAATCTCCTAAAATTTGATAATTTGTAAGCATTCAGCTCTTAGCAGTCAGCTATCAGCAAAATACAGCTTTTGCAAAGAATCAAGAAACTCTAAAGTTGTTTTATGACCAATTTCCTTTCCTTTCCTTTCATTTCCTTTCCTTTCCTTTCCTTTCCTTTCCTTTCCTTTCCTTCGGAATGCTACGCAAACGGAATGCTACGCAAACGGAATGCTACGCAAACGGAATGCTACGCAAACGGAATGCTACGCAAACGGAATGCTNTACGCAAACGGAATGCTACGCAAACGGAATGCTACGCAAACGGAATGCTACGCAAACGGAATGCTACGCAAACGGAATGCTACGCAAAC
>NZ_LGSU01001121.1 GCF_002260545.1 Hydrocoleum sp. CS-953
GTAATAGACATATTTATTTTAGATCGATAAATTTTTTTGCGACTAAATAAAAATATATGACTGTAAATTAGTCTATAAACATAGGCTGAAAATTTTACTACTTTTTTTATCTAAAATCTAAAAACCCCAACGTTATAGTTATGAACGTCTTATATGTCACCACAACAGAAGCAGCATTTCTACTTAATATTTCTACAGGTAGATTACGATTGCTGCTGAATCAAAAGCGAGTCATCGGTGCGAAAAAATTTGGCAGACTTTGGAAGATGCCCCTCAACCATCGGGGAATGCCAGAGATTATACCTGGTCGTCGCGGTCCAGAAGGAAGTTGGAATAAATTTCAACGAGAAGCCAAAACTATCGTTCATGTGTTGCGAAAAACCATAGATTACAACAGAGATAATGGAACTGCTTATCCAGCGGTTGCTGTGAAAGTGGGGGGTAGAAAGGATTATTGCCATGCTCTGAAAATTAAAGGCGATTGCCAAATCGTCTATCAACCTCATCAACCCAATAGAAGTCAAGCCGGAGGTGCCCGTTTGTGGATTGAAGTAGAACCAGAAAATATAGTAGAGCGGGTATATTTTTCAGATGGAGATTATGGTCCGCCTCCAGAAGTAGTTCAGCAAAGAGCGAGATTCAAGAATAAAAAATCAAAAGTTAAAAAGAAAAAGCCGAAAAAGAAAGGTAATAAGAAAAGAAATTAAGTAATTTATATAAATAGTTAGTTTGAGAAGGAAGATTTTTGAGCAGTATCTATGTTCTGTTATATTTTCTGGTGTCTAGTTTTGGCTGTTTATCTAAATTAAAGATGTAGCGATCGCCAAAATAAGTCTCAATCTTATAGCTTACCTTTGGAGGTTAATAAGTTTAGTTAAGAAGCAATCTTAAAAAAGCAAAAATCCCAGAATATAACTATATTATTGAGTCTGGGAGTGTCAAAGGAGTCAACTTTTTGCATCTCAAATATTGAAGTCTTGATATTTAAAGCAAAAATTTTCACCTACTGCTAAAAGTAGATGAAACAGACGTTTAATAATGTCATTTAGTTTTCCTGATATATCGTCTTAATTTTTTCTCAGGTTAGACTTTATAGTTGGAAAGTTTTTGAATTATGTATCTAAACTAGCATTGTTATAGCAAGAGGAATAACTCTTTTAACTCCTTCCTTCACTACTTCAGTTACTGCTGTTTCGCTACCTTTACCTAGTAAAGACTTACTCCAAGTTTTCAGATTTTCTTTGAACGAAGGATTTTTATTGGCTCTATCTGCTAATTCTTCTGCTGCTTTTTGTTCAGCTTCTTCAGCAGGGTAAGTTTTAGAAAGCTGGTTTAAAAGTTCCTGAATTTCTTCAGCAACTTCCGCTAGAGATTACTTTTACTCAGAGGAATATTGTTGAACTTTGCTGTAAAAACCACCTTCTACATCACCTAATACAAAAGGTGAATCAATATTAGTTCCAATTTCGATATGACTTCCAGTGCTTGTAGCATATTTTTTTATAGATTTATCTTCCATATTTGACCTTCTTAATATTCAAAAATTTGTTTAATTAATATCTAAACCTCGTTAACAACATTGCCAGTTACAGTCCCCCAATAATAGGATAACTAATGTTCTTTCCAATTTTAAAATTAACAGAATCATCTATTGTCATTGTATCAAAGTTGAAATTTATAGCCTCATTTTATTCACCATTCATCACATTGTATAAAACTAAGATTACCTTCTTAATGAAGTCTTCACTGCGACTAACAAAAGTTCTTTTATCTCCTGAATTAGTGTAAATAGTCATACCATATTTTCCTGAAGTTTTGTTGATATGGTGTTGATAAAGTAACCAAATACCTAAAGCCATAATTAAAGCTCCAAATATTCTCGCATATATGTCGGGAACAAGAAGCAACATAAAACCCACAAAAGGCAAACTCCAATACCATTTAGGTGTCTGCTTCACAGTGGTGCGATTGACCAAACCAATACTTGTAATGTTGCTAATTTGATAAACAACATTCCCGTATATTAAAGTTTTCCCTCTAATTTTGATAATTGATGTTTGAATTTCAACTTGCTCTGTTGATGTTGAATTGTCTAGTAAAAAATCACCAAGCATTATTGCTACCTCATAGTAGTTCTTATAATTCAGATAGAATACACTACTCATAACTCTATCTTTAAATTATACCAACACAACTCTCTATAAATTAGAACTTAATTTGTATTTGGGATTTTAGATTGTTTGAACTACTTGTTAATATTAACTTTTCCCTATTCCCTGTTCCCAGTTAAGTTTTTCCTATCAACCTACTTTCATACCTTAATTCAGCAATGCCGCTTTTCACAACTATTTCACTGAATTTTAGTATATCAAAATTTNGGATTTTTTGAACTACTTGTTAATATTAACTTTTCCCTATTCCCTGTTCCCAGTTAAGTTTTTCCTATCAACCTACTTTCATACCTTAATTCAGCAATGCCGCTTTTCACAACTATTTCACTGAATTTTAGTATATCAAAATTTATTTTGCAGCTACTTTATAGATTCACTATAACCTCTTCAACAATTAGCTTTTCTAGTCAAAATTAATAGTAAATCTAGATGATAAACATATGTATAAAATGTCTATTTCTCTACAACTTCAAACTTAACTGTTCATCCGGGGGACTAAAACCCAAATGCCTCCAACCTGCCGAAGTCACAACTCTCCCACGAGGAGTACGCTGCATAAATCCAATCTGCATCAAATATGGTTCATAAACCTCTTCAATAGTTTGAGCATCTTCCCCGGTCGCTGCTGCCATAGTCTCCAAACCAGCAGGTCCGCCATTATAATTCTCAATCATCGTCCTCAATAAATTACGGTCAGTCCAATCCAACCCCAGAGGGTCAACATTAAACAACTCCAAAGCTTCACCTGCAACCTCAGCATTTATCGGAGTTAACTTTTTCACCTCGGAATAATCTCTCACTCGCCGAAGTAAACGATTAGCAATTCGAGGCGTACCACGGGAACGACGAGCAACCTCCTCAGCACCATCCTCTGTAATATCTGTATTTAAAAGTTTTGCCGCTCGAATAATAATTAAACTCAGTTCATCAACCTCATAAAACCGTAACCTCTGAATAAGTCCGAAGCGATCGCGCAGAGGGGAAGTTAAGGAACCGACTCTAGTAGTTGCTCCTACTAGAGTAAAAGGTTTGAGAGGGATACTTCTAGTCTTAGATGTTTTACCTTGTCCGACTGTAATATCTAGTCGAAAATCTTCCATCGCCGGATATAGAATTTCTTCTGTCATTTTAGAAAGGCGATGAATTTCATCTATAAATAAAATATCCCCTTTTTGTAAACCTACTAGCAAACCAACTATATCTCTAGGTTTCTCAATGGCAGGTGCAGTAGTAATTTTACAATTAACCTCCATTTCGGCTGCCAATATTAGAGACATAGTAGTTTTCCCCAATCCCGGCGGACCATACAAAAGTAAATGGTCTAGAGATTCTTTTCTAGATTTAGCTGCCGAAATAGCAATATTCAATACTTCTTTCAGGTCTTTCTGTCCAATATATTCATCTAATCTTTGAGGTCGGATTTTTTCTTCATTTTGATTACCACTTTTTTCTTCAGTAGTTGCCTCTGCTTCTAATAAAGCTTCTACTTCGGCTGTTTCAGTTTGAGATTTTGATTTTTTTGTTTTATATCTAGTTTTTTTTTCGGAGGCTAAGAAAATGTCATCATCTGGCCTTTCTGGTTGAGGAGATTGTTTTTTAGAAGAGATTATGGCCATAACTAGAAAATGAGAGCTAAGTTATTTATTGACTATCATACTAGAAAGTATATTTAAGAAAATGTCCCAAACTATGAAATCAACATCATTGTCCGTAAAAGAAAATATAACATTTGAAGAAGCACTCGCCTTAACTCAAGAAATTATGTCCGAGATGGAGACAGACCAGCTATCGGCAGCGAAGATAGAAGAATTAATTGGAGATTTAGTCAAGAGGAAAGATACTGCTAGAGCATTTTTTGCTATTTATTTGAGAGGTCCTAGACCGTTAGTAGATAATCCCTCACCATCAATTATCAGAGCCTTAGAATCATCTCCAGAAACAGTGACAGAGTTATTAGTCAAAAGTCTGGCCATGTCTTCTGGGATGGTTGTCCACCATCAACGAAACCAAGACCAAGAGGCAGCTAATGAATCACAAACAGTGCGATCGCGAACCAAGAAACTAATAAAAAGTGTAAATATACCAGGCTTATCAGACAATATTCTGGAATTATATCAAGCTACAACTACTGGCCAGGGAAATTACACAGACTTTCTCAAACGTTGGGGCTATGATACTGAGCAATTAAAGGCAATTGAGCAAGCAATAGAACCCTTACTGAACTAAAATAGTTGGAATTATAACTCCCGATTGCTTTTCCGTAAATATCTAACAGGAAAAAAGTGATATTCCTGGATGAAAGTATTATTTTAGGTGCTCATATAAATCAACTTAAATAGTTATACTTAGACATTTTCTAGGAGAAAAAATGGCTGTTTCCACAGCATTTTGCAGGAAACGTCAGTCTATAGCAATTCCCAAAAAGAGTGAGGTACAAAATTCCTTGGTTTTAGGGAGTAGGGAGTAGGGAGTAGGGAGTAGGGAAGAAGAGAAAACTTTTCAATAAAGAATCATAAGTTAGTAGTGGTTGAGAAGGAAGAATTAAAACAGTGAGGAACTGCTCACCCGCCACTAATTTTTCATTAAAAACTATCACCTTNTAGTTATACTTAGACATTTTCTAGGAGAAAAAATGGCTGTTTCCACAGCATTTTGCAGGAAACGTCAGTCTATAGCAATTCCCAAAAAGAGTGAGGTACAAAATTCCTTGGTTTTAGGGAGTAGGGAGTAGGGAGTAGGGAAGATGGGGAAATGGGGAAATGGGGAAATGGGGAGTAGGGTAGGAGAAAACAACTGTACCTCAGAAAGAGTGAGAAACGCTATATAAGAAGAAATTATGTCAATCCCATAAAAATGGCTATAGCTATTGTTCAATAATGGATAATTGATAATTACCTCTTCCTTTTAGGAAGAGGATTGAATAAAAGGAAAATTTTTTCTCTCTTTCGGTAATTAAGGATTTATACTTTTTGAGGTAAAAGCTTTTACCTGTCTATAGCAATCCTCCGCATATTCGTGGCAAAAATCTTAGTGCTTTTTAGAGAACAGCTCCAGAAGGCAACAGGTAGGAGTTTCAACTTTTTTATTTACTTTTTTAATTACCCGCAACCTCTGCACGGATTGCTATATATTTAAGTCTATTTTCGGGAACTATATTTGTCTAAGTGCCAATAGTATCACAAATAGTTTTACACTAATCCTGTGAAATAATAGCCTGAAAAGCTTGTTAGTAATAGTTTTCAGACTAAATAATCTTGTTTTTAACTGTTAACTTTTGAATCGATGACTTTTGACTTACTAATTGCTTCTTGCATAGTGGAGGGAAAGAGTACATTATATACATTTAACATCAAGCAACTTTGCTTGAGTGTGGTGTAGAGGAGAAAAACGGAAATAAGTAGGACTATGAAAGGTATTGTCCGCAAAACTAGCAGGGTTAGTAGTTGGCTAACCGTGGTAAATACTCATTGGTTAGTTAATCTAAACCTGCTCTTCACATTAGTACGAAGAGACTTAGAAGCTAGATATAAAGGCTCAATTCTTGGCAATTTATGGCCACTACTCAATCAGCTATCCCAACTTTTAATTTATACCTACGTCTTCTCAATTATTCTTAAAGTTAAGCTAGACCTAAAAGGATTACCAGAAGATAGTAAGTTAACCTTTGGATTATGGTTATTTGCAGGATTAATACCTTGGTTGGCTTTTACTAATGGATTGACTCAAGCTTCTGGATGTGTCATTAGACAGCCCAATTTAGTTAAAAAAGTAGTTTTTCCCCTCAGTTTATTACCCTTAGTTCCCATTCTTTCAACATTTATAGAAAGTACATTTGGATTAGTAGCTTTAATAGGAATGGTTTGTATATCATCTGGGGTAATAAATCAAACATTATGGCTATTACCTGTAGTGTTTATACCTCAACTTTTATTAACAGCAGGTTTGGGATATTTTACTGCTGGATTAACAGTATTTTTGCGAGATATTCCCCAGACTTTAGGGGTAATTCTAAATCTTTGGTTTTACATTACACCAATAGTATATCCTGCATCTGTAATTCCAGAAAATTGGAGGATTTGGGTATTTTGGTGTAATCCTTTAACAGCGATCGCCGAAGTATATCGTGACCTAGTTTTAGTAGGAGAAATTAAACACTGGGGAGAATTAGGAATTGCTGCTTTAATGTCTATACTAATATTTTATTTTGGTTTGTGGGTTTATCAAAAATTACGTCCTGCTTTTGCCGATGTTTTATGAGTAAGCATTCAGTTATCAGCTATCAGCTATCAGCTATTAATTTATTGCCTTTAGAGGTTGAATGTATCAGGAAATATGAAAAAATAAGATAGGAAACACTTAACTGGGAACAGGTATGGAGGTATGGAGGTATGGAGATATGGAGGTATGGAGGGAAAAAAACAATTATTTGTTATCAGGAACTTCAAAACTATAGTCATTTCAAATAAGGATGAAACACTTTTTTTACTGAAACCCTTTCAAGCAAAGAAACACTCGTCCCAGTCTTATTCAGAATGACTATAGCAATCCTAAATAGATCGCGACAAATCAAAAAGTAGATAAAAAAGTTGAAACTCTTACCTGTTCCCTGTTGCCTAAAAAGCAGTAATATTTTTGCCATGAATATGCGGAGGATTGCTATATAACTGATTAAGTATGAATAGTTATACCTCTTCTCTCTGTAGAGTTATTTCAATCCCTTGCCTTATTCAAGCTAGTTGATTGAGTTGTGAAACTTTTTTATTAATACTTATTTGACCAACAGTCTATTATAGCAATAATTAGTATTGAGAGATTAAAGGAGAATTAAATATATTGAAAAGCCTGGTTTAAAGG
>NZ_LGSU01001122.1 GCF_002260545.1 Hydrocoleum sp. CS-953
GCGCCGCCAAAGGGGGTTTCCCCCATGAGCGACTGCATCAAGACAAAGAGGAATGCAATCGTACCGCCAACAAAGGATTACAGCGCTTTAAAATTGATCCGAAAAGAATAGTAAAACTAAGCAAAATTATAAGCCTACTGTTCGTTTATTTAAAAATGCAAAAAAAATGATAATTAATAGATATAGTTATCCTCTTGAAGCACCATCATATTATATTGAATGCCTACTCTATAATGTCCCAAATAATTGTTTTGTTAACAATCGACAAGACACATATATAAAAGTTGTGAATTGGCTTTGCGACAATTTGAACAGTTCCTTCATTTGTCAAAATGAAATGCTTAACCTTTTTGGTAATAAACCAGAACAATGGAAATTAGAAAATGCTCAATATTTTATTCAAAGCTTAATAGAATTGTGGGAGAATTGGTATAATGCACGCTTACGCTACTAATGCAAAAGATAGAGAAACAATTCCTTTATATATTGCAGCAATTTCAGTTATGGCTGCACTACTATTAAGTTCTGTAGTTAAGAATTTACAATGGCAAGTTCCCTGGTGGTTAGATGCTCCGTCAGTAATGGGTTTTTATGGTATCTTTTATCAAGCTTTTGACAAGTTTTTTTGGCAGTTAAAGCTAGGCGACTTATCCTGTTCAAGTATTCCAAATTTACAAGGTACATCGGTAGGAAAAATCCATTCTTCTTACAATGATAGTGATTATGATGGAATAATTTTGTATGTTCGCCAAACATGGTCAGCTATTAATATTCAACTTCGGGCAACGTCATCTATTTCTAACTCAACAATGGCTGCTGTGAATACTTTAGATTCTTCTGAAGCTACTTTAAAACATGAATATGTTAATGAACCTTCTACTCGAAGTTTGTCAACAATGTCTATGCACAGAGGTTCTGCGAATTTACGTCTTTCACCTGATGGGAAATTTTTAGAAGGTGAGTATTTTAATGGAAGAGGTAGACAAACTTTTGGTGAAATGAAGTTTACTTTGATTACTCGAAAATATATAAATAGACCTCTCCATAAAATAACCTTGCTCTTTATTTAAGACAAGCTAAAGTTCTAAAATTAACTCTCAGAAATCATTTTTCGTATCTTTATTCGTGAAAATATATTCCCTGTTAAGCGTTCCCTACTAGATGCAAAAAATCTATATCTTTTTCACGCCTATGTCTAATAGAGATGAAGCAATTAGACAATATAACCAAATACATAATACCTAAAAGTATTGAATTAGAAACCAAACATAGTAACCGGAAAAAAATATTACTACGTCTTAAATTTATTTCATTTATCCTTTATTGATTCCTTCTTCCTTATGACGGATAAACCCACAGACTATGCTGCTATTATTCGAGCTGGAAATCAATTACCATCTCCTCCAGAATGGTTAAAAATTGGTGCAAAAGTCTATTCTCCTGAATATGGTATAGGTCAAATTACAGCAGTATTAGGAAAACGCTTAATTGTAGACTTTCTGGAAAATCATGCTCCAGTGCATTTTTATGATTGGCAAATAGCAATTAATGAGAAAAACATTAATCCTAGAGATAGTGCAAGTTTTAATCATAAAAAATTCAAACAGCCACAAAAATCCCAGATTCCCGCAGCAGAAATAGAAGCTATTTCCCGACCAGTATTTCAAACAATTGCCCAAGAATTTATAGATAATTTAATCGCTATAGATAATACACCACCAACTCCAGGAAAACTCTATCCTTTGCCAGAAAATTTACCAATTATTCTCAAAAATGCTCTGATTAAACAAAATATTACAGAACTCTATGAACATCAAATTGAATCATTAACCGCTCTGAGAAAAGGATTAGATATTTGCATTTTTACTCCCACAGCTTCCGGCAAAACTCTCTGTTATAACCTTGCTATTTTAGAATCATGTATCCAACAACCTCAGACCACAGCATTATATATTTTTCCCCTCAAAGCATTAGCATTAGACCAGATGCAAAAGCTAGAAAAAATGGTCTCATATTTCCCTGAAAATTCCATCAAAATTGGATTAATTACAGGTGACATATCCTCAGCAAAAAGAAAAAAATTATTTATTCCTAACCCACCCAATATTTTAGGTGTCAGCCCAGATTTATTACATTATCAACTATATAGAATTAGAAGTAAAGATGGAGAAGGTTGGCGCAAATTTTTTCAACAACTCCGCTATGTAGTTATAGATGAATCTCATACCTATAGAGGAGCTTTTGGCGCACATTTTTCTAACCTCATGCGACGGTTAAAAATGGCAGTAGACAGAGTAGGAGGCAGTTCAGAAAAACTACAATTTATCTTTAGTTCAGCTACTATTGGAAATCCCGCAGAAATGGCAATGAGATTTAGCGATCGCTCCCACGAACCGGAAAGACTTCATCTAATCTCAAAAAGTGGTGCTGATACTTCAGGAAAAACTATTTTATTTTTGCAACCAACTGATACTGCTAATCCTAATGCTTGTCAAATAATTCTCTCTTGGTTGCGCCATGATTTGAGTGGGTTAGTATTTTGTAATTCCAGGGGTGCAGTTAAAAAGTTGTTGGGGATAATTAAACGAATAGCTGATAAAAATGGAGAGAGTTATTTGGCAGATAAGGTAGCAATTTTTTATGGTTCTTTGGGATTTGATAGGCGACAGGATATTATCCAAAAATTGCAAACTGGGATGGTAAAAGTTATTCTTTCTACCTCCGCATTAGAAGCAGGAATTGATTTACCTGAACTTGACTGTTGTTTAGTGCGTGGTTATCCAGGTAGTTTAATGTCTTGGAAACAAAGAATTGGTCGGGTAGGAAGGAGAAATCCTGGATTAGTTATGTTTTTGCCAGTAGCTCAAAATCCTTTAGATAATTTCTATGGCAATAAACCAGATTTATTATTAAATGGTGAGGCAGAAAGTGCTGCTTTTAATCCAAATTATCCGACAATTTTAGGTAAACATTTAGAATGTAGTTGTGTCGAAAGTGGAATACCTTTGAATGAAATAACAGAACGTTTTGGAGAATTTGCTGGAGTAATTGCCGATAGTTTATTAAAGCAGGAAAAAATCTATATTAATAACTCTAATCAACTCTGGGGTTATGGTTATCCTCATCGAAATGTTAATATTCGCGGTCATGCTCAAAATGATGTGGAGTTAATCAATATTAATACTGGAAAAAGTTTTGAAAAAATGCAAATGAGTCTGGCACATCAAGAAGTATTTCCAGGAGCAATTTATTTTGCTCAAAATTATGATAGTGAGTTAATAACCTATCGTTCTAAGAATCTCGACTTAGATAAAAAACAAGCAATTTTAAAACCTCTAGGCAAAAATTCTAATTTAGAAACTAAGCCAAAAACTGGGTTAGTAATTAAAGAAATTCAGGAATTAGCAACACCTCAAATCATTCAAACTAATATTTCCCACGCCAGACTTAGGTTAAGTTTATTCTGGGGAGAAATTACCTTTTCCGTCACAGGTTATCAATTGTTTGCTACTAAATATGCAAAAGGAGTTGAAATTACTACAGTTGTGGATGAAGGTAGCTTCGATCCTCCTTATCAAACTCAATATCAAGCTCCTGTTGTTAAAGTAGAAATCAATTATGCTTTTAGTCAAGCTATACAGGAAAATATTACACCTATTAAGGAGAAAATTAAGGATAAAAATCAAGGAATAATTCCAGATGATTTCAAAGATTTATGGAATTGTCATCCAGATTTTATTGCATTGCATAGTATGGGGCATCAAATCATATCTGCTCTTCCATTAGTAGTGTTAAGTTCTAGTCAAGATGTAGAATGCTTTGTTCAGCGACAAGGAGGAGAAACAGTAGGTTATTTTTTTGATACTTGTGATGGTGGAAATGGAGCGAGTGAGGCAATTTTTAATCAACTGTTGAAATTTGCACAAAAAGCAAAAGAATTAGCAAAAAATTGTGATTGTGAATATGGTTGTCCCCGGTGTTTAACTCAACATCGTTGTCCTCAGCAAAATCGAGGTTTGTACAAAGATTTGGGTTTGTTGCTTTTAGAGGCAATCCACTATAAATAAAGTCAAAAGTTACCGAATTATTAATTATTAATAATTAATAATTAAATAATTCTGGTTTAAAGCCTCCCCTTGGATAGGGAAAAAAAGTGCTAGGATATTTCCTTATCTTCAATCTGATGGTTTTAACCAGAGGCAATTATCAATTATCAATTATCCATTATCCATTATCAATTAATGAACCCAATCTAAGGAACTACCAAAATTGGACAAGGAGACAGATTAATAATCCGATTACTGACACTATCAGTAGCTCCTTCCTCAGTCAAACCTCCTCGGGAGCCAATCACAATTAAATCAGCTTCAATCTCATCAGCGACATCACAGATAGTAAAAGCAGGATGGCCTTCTCTTTGGACAACTTCAGCTTCAATACCCTGTTGGGTAAACATAGATTTGGCCTCCTGTAACAGTTGAGTAACTGTTTCTGAAGAAGTCATTTCTGGATGAAATGGCTCTTGGCCTTCGGAAACTACTTCCACTACTGATACTAATACCAGGCGAGCCTGATATGTTTTGACAATGTTAATCACTTTCTCCGCAGCTTCGCGAGCTTCTCGGCTACGGTCTACAGGAAATAGAACTGTTTTAAACATAGAAATATATTTGGGGCACGGAGTCCGATAAAATGTTTACCGTGAACGAATTGTTGTAACCTAATTCTATCTGTTTATGGGCCAATAATCTGACCATAGATGGATATAGATTTAAGACAAATACTAGGAGATTAATCCTGTGACAAAAAAAACTGTAGCAAATTTATCGGCATCTGACTTATCTGGCAAAAAGGTACTTATGCGGGCTGATTTTAACGTGCCTGTTGATAATGGTAGTATTACAGATGATACTCGGATTCGGGCGGCTCTTCCTACAATTCAAGATTTAATTGGCAAAGGTGCAAAAGTTATCTTGACTAGCCACTTTGGACGTCCGAAGGGAAAAGTAAATGATGATATGCGTCTGACTCTTGTGGGAGAAAGACTTTCTGAAGTATTGGGTAAGGAAGTTAAAAAGTGTGACGACTGCGTTGGTGAGGCAGTAACTTCTACTGTGGCAGCGATGCAAGATGGTGATGTAGTTTTGCTGGAGAATGTTCGTTTCTACCCTGGAGAGGAGGGAAATGACCCAGAGTTTGCCAAGCAACTTGCTTCTGTGGCAGATGTATATGTGAATGATGCTTTTGGAACTGCTCACCGCGCTCATGCTTCGACTGAGGGTGTGACTAAATATTTGAGTCCTTCTGTGGGTGGTTATTTAATTGAGAAGGAATTGAAATTCCTCCAAGGTGCAATTGATGATCCTCAAAAACCTTTAGCTGCTATTATTGGTGGTTCTAAGGTTTCTAGTAAGATTGGTGTGATTGATGCTTTGTTGGATAAGTGCGATAAGTTGCTCTTGGGTGGCGGTATGATTTTCACTTTCTACAAAGCTCGTGGTTTGAGTGTGGGTAAGTCTTTGGTTGAAGACGATAAGTTAGAATTGGCAAAATCTCTGGAAGCTAAGGCAAAAGAGAAAGGTGTGCAGATGTTGTTACCTACTGATGTGGTTGTAGCTGATAAGTTTGACGCTGAGGCGAATACTCAAACTGTTAGTGTTGAAGCTATTCCAGATGGTTGGATGGGTTTGGATATCGGTCCTGACTCTGCAAAAGTTTTCCAAGATGCTTTAGCAGACTGCAAGACTGTAATTTGGAACGGTCCGATGGGTGTGTTTGAAATGGAGAAGTTTGCTAAGGGTACTGAAGCGATCGCCCGGACTCTTGCTGATAAGCAGGATGCTATTACTATTATTGGTGGTGGTGACTCTGTTGCTGCGGTGGAGCAGTTAAATTTGGGTGAAAAAATGAGTCATATTTCTACTGGTGGTGGTGCTAGTTTGGAATTATTGGAAGGTAAAGAGTTACCTGGTATTGTTGCTTTAGATGAAGCGTAAATAATGGATAATTGATAATGGATAATTGATAATGACAATTTTCTCTGAATTATTAATTATTAATTATTAATTATTAATTAGTCGGTGCTTCTCTGTTTTGCGCGATTAAATAGAGAAGCACTTATCTATAATAATCAACAAGAAGCTCTGGGAGAAAGTTGTATAGTTGATGCTTATAGTTGTTATTTTACTAAGTAATTATAGACAAAAGGTTTAATAGAATAAAGCTACTGCTCCAATGCTTTAAAATTCAAATCCTCCGCAAAAATCATTCCGCTTTGGTTTCACAAATGCTGTGCTGTCTCAAAAAAGAAGTCCTTTCTATAATTGTGAATTTTTTTCCTACAGCCACCTAATTTTTTATTTTCAGCCAGCATCGTAAACCTTTCTTCTGATTCTTTAGTTTCCTTATATAGCAATCGTAAATAGGTTGTAAGATTTGACCGTAGGGGTTTGGTTCCCAAATCCTATTCGTGCTTGGGTTTGGAGACCAAACTCCTACAGTTTTTTCTCATATCTGACTTCTGATTGCTATATAATAATCCGGCTAAAAAGTCGTAATTGCGACCAAAGCAACTAATATTAGGGGTTTAGGAGATTGCTATCCGTTCCGGAATGCTCCGCAAACCTTTTACTCCGTTCCAGTCGCAATGACTAGGCTATAGTAATTGTCCAGATTTTATAATTAGACATAGGTGATATCATGTCCGCTGGTATCGTTTGTTTAAAAGTTGGGGAAATATTTACCTTATTTAAGCTTTTTCCTTTTCTTCTTTCTTCTTTCTTCTTCCTTCTGTCCTAGATAACTAAAGCCTTCTGTCCTAGATAACTAAAGCCTTCTTCCTTACCTTCTCTATAGAAGCCCTAACAGTATCTCCAGAAAATAGGTCCTGGTGGAGAAGTAATTGATAAAAAATGAGTGAGAATTGATTTGAGGATTGGATGAGTGGGAGATATCTAATACAGCCCATCTCCCCATCTCCCCATCTCTCTCCTCTGTTTTTAAATAGATCCCTTCAGGGGTTCTATA
>NZ_LGSU01001123.1 GCF_002260545.1 Hydrocoleum sp. CS-953
TTAGAGGAATTATCTGAGTGGGGAATCTCTGAGGAAAATTTGGCTGGAGGATGAAAGAAACTATAACGTTACAGTTTTTAGACTTTAGATAATTCTCGGAGTAGCGATCGCCCTATTGCAGCTTGACAATTAATGAAACTATAACGTTACAGTTTTTAGATTTTAGATAAAGTCTAATATTCAAAAATCATTCAGATAAGATAATAAACTACTCTCGGTATTAGTCCGACTAAAAGAATTCCAAGTGCTTAAATCTTTACCAGGATATCCAGATAACATAGCTCTAGCATCATCACTCAATCCTTGCACTAAAGTAAAATCAACTCCAGCAATACTAATAATGTTATCTAAACTTGCCCCTGTTAAATCGGCTGCCCGTAAATCTGCTCCATCCAACTCTACTGCATTGAGTCGAGCATCGCGCAAATTAGCTCCTATCAAAAAAGCTCCCTTCATATTCGCTCCACTCAAAGCAGCACCTTGCAAATTTGCACCTGTCAAGTCTGTACCACTCAGATAAGCTCCCCGCAAATTAGCACCACGGAGGTCAGCCCCTCTCAGGTAAGCTGTATTTAAGAAAGCTCCACTTAAATTAGCTCCAGGTCCAACTGCTCCTGATTGTTTGTAAGCAAATCCTTCAGGCCAAACAGTTCCCCCATCATAGTACGCTACTTGGAGTTTAGTACCTTCTAAGTTAGCATTGGTAAAATTAGCATTCTGTAGTTCAGCTCTGTTCAAATAAGTATCAGTTAAATCTGCTCCACTCAAGTTCGCACCTTGAAGGTTAGCTCCTCGTAAATCCGCACCTTTGAGATTTGCTCCACTCAAGTCGGCTTGACTCAAATTTGCTCCGATAAGAATAGTATTATTTAATTTAGCTTGTTGTAAATTGCTTTGACTCAGATTAATTTGATATACTTCAATTTCACTAATATCTATACCTTGTAAATTACTACCGATAAGATTTTTGTTTTGCTGATAAGCTTGAATAATTTCTGTAGCTGATTGAAACTGCATTTTGTTTGAGGATTGCTTACTATTGACAATGGATTTTATATATAGATTCGTTAATTATCTATTCAAAAGTCTCCATTTGATTTATCCTATAATTTTATGACTCTCAACTAGATTTTTGTTGATTTTTCTTAACTAAAAATCTGGAGGATATTAACGAAACTTTAGAAGTGAAAAAAATGAAATTAAAACCACCAATGACAATGATGGATTTTTTTATTAAAAGTGAGGGAACGTGGTTTTCTCAACGTACTGTTCATCATTTTGATTCTGCAGAAGATGAGTCAGGGGAATCTAATTTTATTGTCAAAGTTTTAACAAAAGATGACCCTAAAGTTATTGAAGTTTGTGAAGAGCAAAAAGTAAATCCAGCTTTAGCGACAGGTGGTGCAAGTTTTAATTGGCAAGATAATTTAGATAATGATGAACCTAATCCAAATTATGCTGCTATTTTAGTTGATATTCCTGATTCTGAAACAGGTAGAACTGGAAAATTTTTGCGTAATCGTGGTTATGTTGAAGGTATTCCTGTAGTGGGTAGATATCATTTTGCTACTGATGGAGTCTTGACAATTGATACAGAATATGAAAGAAATCAAGGGCAAGAACGTTGTTGGTTTTTGACAGATGATTTTCGAGTAAGAGTTAGTACAGTAAGGATGATGAATGGTGTTAATTTGATGGCTTATTCTTCTGAACGTCGTTGTTTAACTCGCAAACAATTAGAAGAAATGGTGGAAAAAAATCTTGCTAGAATCTCGTCCTAAATAATAGATTTGTCGCTAAATAGACTGAAAAAAATGCTCAAACTATACCAATAGTTTTGGCAACTTTTTATCAGCTCAAGCCACAATTATAATATTGAGTTAGGAAACAGAAAACCGAAGTCAGACGTAAGCATTCAGCCGTCAGCTATCAGCTATCAGCTAAGGTTTTTATAGGGGTTTTCACGGCTCTGTTGACTTGCATTACTTCTGCCTTTAAGCCAAAATCTCTATATTCTATGAATCATGAAAAGCGGGCTTACTATGAACGACCATATATTCAATTTTTGCTCCTAGCAATAGGGAATATAAAATCTAGATACACAACAGCTTATATTTATTAACTCATTTATTTATTTAAAAGGCTGTTTGCGTAGCATGCATGACCTAGGAAGAGCTGAGTGCTAATAGCTGAATGCTTACAGTCAGACTTTCTAATTTTTCATCTATTTCGGGATTTTTTACAAATCATTTAAGACTGCTATAGGGTTTGATAAATGGTGTTAATTTTATGATTTATTCCTCTGAGATTCTTTGTGCTATATCATGTCCTGATAATTAGTGATGAAAAAAATTTTGTTTTTAGCAGGGCTTTAGGGCTTGAAATATCTATCTTAGGGCTAAAGCCATACTATGGGCTTAATTATAACTATTAAACCAGATATAATATTACTCACAAAAAATTAGAAGAAATGATTGAAAAAAATTCTGCTAGAGCTAATTTCCCATAAAAAATTTCCCATAAAAAATTAACAAAAATTCCTAGTCTCTATTACATTTTTTTCTTGATTTCTTGCAAATCCCAGCCTGTTAATTTAGCGAGATTATTGGCCCACTGGTTTCTAAAACTGCGATAGTGGCCTCCTGAAAGGCAAAAAGCACCATCGGCAGGCCGACGGATAACATAACGCCCCTGAAACAAAGCAGGCGATAAACTAAAAGCTTTACCTGCTTTTTCTGCTCGTGATAAGATATCTTGGTCGCTGACTTCCCGGAATATCAAATCTTGGGGAAAATTTTCCTCATTGTAGCGGATATGCAGCCGAGTAACTGCCCAGAAGCCTGCCAAACCCTCCTGCTTTAATAACCCTATTAACTCATCAATTTTTTCAAAAGGAACAGAACACGGATCGCATTTGTACAGTGGGCCAGCATATTCCAAAAATGCAGAATTTTTGCCCGATCGCTCATATTCTTTCTGAAACAGGGATTGATAAAAATTGCCAAAATCATCTTTAATAAATTCTGGCAACTCTTCTCCTGATACTCGATTGGACTTTGATTTAGCATCGGTTGGAATTAAAAGTGTGGGGTAGTTGGCAACTTCTGCAAATTTATTTGTGTCTCGTGAAAGGATATAAACATTTAAGTCTTGGTCAGCTACTGCATTTAGAGTTCCTAAACGAATAGGAAGCATAAATTTATCGGATTCATAATCTAATACAACGGGCCGCAAAAACCCATAGCCTTGTTTCTGAAAAGCTTCCAAGTTGACTTTAGTCACAAAAAACTTCATCCCTTGCTGGATATAGGATTCCAGCATAGGTTGAGCTTTGGCTGGGATTTTGTAACCATTGTTAACCAACCAATCTGTGAGACTGTTAGACTCATTAGCACTGAGAATCGTAATATCATATTCTCCAACAGTAAACTGGTCTTCTACAGTGACCACATTTAAGACTCTATCGTAAGATTGCTTGGCATAATTAGCTTGATTTAAGAAAGAAGGTAAACTAACGGCAATCAGTAAACCTAGAAAGAAACATATAATTAAAACTACTCCCCATCCCCTGAGAATCAACCAGATGGATATGGAAATTACAGTGGCAATTCCCGCCAACCACAAATACAATGTATATTCTTCCCTGCAAGGTCGATCGACATATTCCACCAGGCGAGGGGCAGTAAAATCGTCCAATGCTTGTATAATTTCATTATTGCTAACTCGCACTTGTTCGCGTTTTGGGACAACTGGAATAGGAACAATGCGGGCAAAGTCTTGGACATCCCCTTGATAATCATTCGCCATGAAAAAAATATTGCGGTTTCCATCATGGGCGATTATGACTTGAGAGGAAGAGTTATAAAGTTGGCTATCTGCTTTGGCAACGAAAAAGCCACAAAATGCCCAAGCAGCAGGGGCAACATTCAGAAAAATCAACAAGACGCACAACAAAACAAAGGGGTATTTTATCCATCGGTGGTTCATCGTTAACTCTCCAAAATTCATGGAAAACTACAGCAAAAATCCAGGAGATTGCTTATTTGTCTTTTATACTAAATCCGGTTTAGTTATAAGCATTATTGCTGAGAGAGGCAACAGACAAAAAGCAACAAGAAGAACTATAGAGAGATTCTAAAGTGCTACTTTAACAAGCGGATTTGGTATTAGTTAAACTATCTGGTTTATTAGGGCAAAAGGTACTTTACCTGATTTTGCTAAAATTTTGATCGGGTGTGCCGAAAATTTACTCAATAATTAACAGAAAACCACTAGAAATCCTGACTACTGTACGGGCAAATTATTAGGTCATGCTCCGCAAAGATGAATTGCCCCTACTGACTCCTAACTACCACTAAAATATTACAACTGAAATAGGATTGCTATAGATATGAAAACCCTTGATAATTGACAAGGATTTTATTTCTTTTCAGGGACAAAAACCTAATTTATTGCTATTGCTACTTTTAACCAACTATCAAATAACCCTTGATGGCTTGCAACCCATTCTTCAGCATGATGGCGAATATCTATAGGTTTATTCTCCCCATTTTTAACTTTTTCCTGCTGAAGATTAACATCGTCTAAAGGAATTTCAATTTGTTCAAAGAAACGTTGAGCAATTGGGTTAGTCTCCACAAATTTCTTATTAGCTAATATCCTTACATTATCAACTGGAAGACCAAGATTTTTGCCATTTAAAGAGGNCTTGCAACCCATTCTTCAGCATGATGGCGAATATCTATAGGTTTATTCTCCCCATTTTTAACTTTTTCCTGCTGAAGATTAACATCGTCTAAAGGAATTTCAATTTGTTCAAAGAAACGTTGAGCAATTGGGTTAGTCTCCACAAATTTCTTATTAGCTAATATCCTTACATTATCAACTGGAAGACCAAGATTTTTGCCATTTAAAGAGGTATCTTTTTCAGTAAAATCTTCCATAGTTCCTATTAGAGAAGTGAAAGGAACATTCAACCATTCTACTTCCTCCCCTTCTTTTAAGAGAGACGCAAACCAATGGGGTTTCCAAGCAAAAAATAGAATTGGTTTTCCTTGACGATAACGAACTAAAGCATCTGCTAATAAGGCAGAATAATCTCCTTGAATTTGCTCGACAGTATCCTCAAGTCCGTAAACTTCTAAATGATGACTGATAATTCTTTCGCACATCNAAGGAACATTCAACCATTCTACTTCCTCCCCTTCTTTTAAGAGAGACGCAAACCAATGGGGTTTCCAAGCAAAAAATAGAATTGGTTTTCCTTGACGATAACGAACTAAAGCATCTGCTAATAAGGCAGAATAATCTCCTTGAATTTGCTCGACAGTATCCTCAAGTCCGTAAACTTCTAAATGATGACTGATAATTCTTTCGCACATCCAACCAGCAGTACAACCAATTAAATTTGCCTTACCATCACCATCGGAATCAAAAAGTTGAGCAATTTTTGGGTCTTGAAGCTGAGATAAATTAGTAATATTGTATTCTTCAGCCGTTTTTTTATCTATCTGATACCCCTGGGTAGAATTAGAAATAAGAGTTCCTAACCTTTCTAACTTTTCTTCCCCACCATTATTGTCAAAAAATTCTTGGTGGGCAGCTTCCCAATGGGTTCCAGCAAAATCTAAATCTCCATTACTAACAGCAATGTGCAGTGCTGGAACATTTAGTTGCTTTTGATTTTTTACCTCATAGCCTAATTTTTCCAGTCCAATATTCACAATTTCTGTGATAAATGTACCGTAGGTTTCTAAACCAGAAGTTGGACGTACTACTATTCCTTTTCCTGGCAGTGGCTCTTCAGTTGACTTAATATTTGTTTGAGACATTAATTGCCAACTTGTTGTACCAACCAATAAAGCAAGTACGATACTTATACCTAAAGTTGCTTTATCGCGTTTCGACAACCCAAGAGACCGGAAAANAACCAGAAGTTGGACGTACTACTATTCCTTTTCCTGGCAGTGGCTCTTCAGTTGACTTAATATTTGTTTGAGACATTAATTGCCAACTTGTTGTACCAACCAATAAAGCAAGTACGATACTTATACCTAAAGTTGCTTTATCGCGTTTCGACAACCCAAGAGACCGGAAAAATCCAATCGGACCACGGTCTTGCCAAGACTGAATACTACCTTGACTAACACTTTGAGTAATACGGTCGAGCATTACTGCAATTAATACAATACCTAACCCCCCTACCGCTGCTAGTCCAACATTTAAACGGCCTAAACCTTGCAATACCATTTGTCCTAATCCCTCTACCCCAATCATTGAGGTGACAACTGACATTGATAAAGCTAATAAAATAGCTTGGTTTGTTCCAGCAAGTATAGTAGGTAAAGCTAAAGGAATTTGCACCTCTAATAAAACTTGTTGCCGAGTCGAACCAAAAGCAAGTGCAGCTTCTACTGCTTCTGGGGATACTTGCCTAATACCCAGGTTGGTCAGACGAATTAGAGGTGGAACTGCAAAAACAAAAGTTGCTATTATACCAGAAACTTCCCCAATTCCAAAGAGCATTACTACAGGTACTAAGTAAACAAAAGTCGGAAGAGTCTGCATCGCATCTAACAGAGGTCGCAATACTTTATTGAAGCGATCGCTAACTGCACAAACAATACCTAAAGGAATACCGACCAGCATACAGAATATTACGGCAGTCAGTATTAAAGATAGGGAAACCATTGCTGCTTCCCAAGCTCCACAAAAACCGATAATAATTAGAGCTATGAAACTATAGATAGCTATTTTTTTACCTGCTAATTGCCAGACTAGCAGAGCAATGATTATGAGAAAAATTAAAGGCGGAATTGCTAGAAAAGTCGATTTTACTATTTCTAGAGTTCCACTAATAGGTAAGCTGATAGCTTGAAATACAGGGCGAAAGTTATCAACCAGGAAATCAACTAAATTATTAACCCATTCATCTAGAGGTAAAGTATAAGATTGGAATGGATTGAATAAATTGTCTAATCCTCCTTGAGTTTCAGCTATGAAGTAGTGAGATAAATAATTGAAAATCAACAAAAT
>NZ_LGSU01001124.1 GCF_002260545.1 Hydrocoleum sp. CS-953
CCTGTCTCGACACTTTTGAGCTACTCCTTCATCTTCTGGACTTAGTAATCTTTCCGCAATAATATCGCCTATTTCTGTAAATTCAGCAGAAAACATCTCCGAAAACAAAGAGCATAAATTAATGCTAGAAAGTCTAATAGAAAATTTACCAGGCATGGTTTACTATAGTAGTAATGACTGTAATTTAAACATGAACTTTGTCAGTGACAATTTTTATAGTCTGACTGGTTATCAACCCGAGGAATTAATTCAAAATCAAATTATCTATAACCAATTAATTTACCCGGAAGATAGAAAATATCTTGGGCAAGAAAGACAAAAAGCTTTAGTAAACAATCAACCATTTCAGTTGATTTATCGGATAATTACAGCCAAAAAAGAACTAAAATGGGTTTGGGAACAAGGTAAAGGAGTTTACTGTTCAAATGGGGAATTATTAGCAATTAAAGGTTTGATTATAGATATTACAGCTCAAAAACAAGTAGAATCAAAACTAACAAAGCAAAACTTAGCCTTACAAAAAGCTGAAGTAGCTTTAATTACTGCTAATCAGCAACTCCAAAAAGTTGCTAGAATAGACGGTTTAACAGGTATTGCTAACCGTCGTTCTTTTGATGAATATTTAGAAAAAGAATGGCGTAGACTGACAAGAACTAAATCACCTTTATCTTTAATTTTATGTGATGTAGATTATTTTAAATATTACAATGATTACTATGGTCATTTAGCAGGAGATGATTGTTTACGAAAAATTGCTCAAACAATTAAACAAACTGTTAAACGTTCCGCAGACTTAGTAGCTCGTTATGGGGGTGAAGAATTTGCTATAATTTTACCAAATACATCTGATAAAAATGCAGAAAAATTAGTAGAATTAATTCGTACAGCTATTCACAAACTACACATTAATCATTCTGCTTCTAGAGTAAGTAAATATGTTACTATGAGTATGGGAGTTGCAAGTGTCATCCCTACTAAAGCAGACTCTCAACAATCTCTAATTGCCAAAGCAGACCAAGCACTTTACCATGCGAAAGAAAAAGGACGCGATCGTATAGTTTTTTTTAATCAAGATTGTAGTCAAGGTACTCAAACTTACCTTGAAAATAATTTAAGCTATGCAAAATCCCAGGAAAATATTAGCCAAAGTTTCTTACTAGCCCTCTCTTAGTCAACTTATTATTTACAATTACTGAAACATACTAACTTTTTTGCTCTGATATCCTGGAGTAAGGAGCTTCAACAATTAATAATTAATAATTACCCCTTCTGTAATAGAAAGATTGACTAAAAGGAATTTTTTCTTCTCTTGGTCGATTGGATATGGCGAAGAGACCTAGCCATCCCGTCCTTCTGAATGCTCCGCAAACGACCGCTTTTTCTCCATGAATGGAGAGGCTTTATACCTTAATTTTTCGGTAATTTTTTAACTTGTTGGTGGGAGTTTTATAGTTAGATAAAAGTAAGCATTCAGCTAGCTCGCTAGTCAGCTATCAGGATGGAAATCTTTTAACTGCTAAGATCGGCAATTTACCTCCTTATAATTACTTTTAATTCTCCCTCAAGACTATCAATACTAAGAGACTGTTTGTAAAATAAGTATTAAGAGAGCAAAGAAGTGCCTAAAATCTAAAAGCACTAATACTTCAAGGGATTGAAATTTAGTAGATAGAAAAGTATTCAGTACATATATTCCTAGATTTAATAGCGACAAATATTTGTCTTAATTTCTTCCTCCCTATTCCCTATTCCCTATCTCCTTTTTATATTTCCTGATACATTCAATCTCTAATGCCATTTCTAGCTGACAATAAGTTAATTACGCTATAGCTAATACTTCAAACCCGTCTCTAAAATATATGGATAATTTTCCCTTTTCCGAGTTAAATTGACCAAAATTTTCTTTTTCTTTTTTCTTGATCCTGAAAAGGAGACGCTTTAGACCTTAAATCATTCGGTAAACCCCATTTAGATAATTCTTATTTATCCATAGTTCATATATTTAAAAATGCAGATTTAATAGAAAATTGTCAACCTAACAAAATTTTGTAGAGACAGAATATTCACACCAGATATTTTGCTTAATTTACTAAATACTCTGGACAAATACTCCACCCCTACAAAACTTAATTTCACTCCACAGAAGTGTTGAAGCCAAGCCGTAAATTATACTTTACGATAAGGGACCATACCCAGGTTAATACTACCTAAGTTAGGTTTTGTTGCTGATTTTCCTTGTACACCAAGACCCTGTGCCATATTCAAGAATAGAGAAGGATCGCCTGCCTGAGCCTTCTTTTCTTGAGGAATAAAGCGACGTATTTCATTTTGATACACGATTTGAGGGAATCCTAGAATAGTCCGATAGTAGAACTCATAACGAGGTGTCTTCAGATTAAAAGGAGTTTCTCCTCCATCACGCTGGGGTAAAACCCGACGGCGCTGGTAAGGCACAGTATCAAAGCCAAAGTTGTCTAAATATTCCTCACTATCAAGCAACTCATCAATGAAACCTTCAATACCCTTGGTAGCTACAACAATAGACCAAGCAATTTTTTCCTTTTCACTGTAAACATCACGACCTAACACCCGTTGGACACATAACTCAACAAAGCGATAATTGCTATTAGTCTCGTAGTTGTTCCGACGGAATGGAGCAGAAATTACCAAACCCCGAATAAAATCTCGAACTGTAATTTGACCATCTTTTAGTTGAGATTCTAGGAAGGTTTGGCGATCGCTCTTCAGAATTTGATGTTCACAATAAATTTGGCGATAAGCTGCCCAAATTAACTCGTCCCACTCTGATTGAGAGGGTAAAAGTTCGGCAGAATAAATAATTGGTTGGTCGTCACCAGGGACTTCATAACCCGCAACCCGTGAGTTTTGAGTTACAGGTTTGTATTCTAATAATGGAATCGCCACGTCAGAATCTCCTTAAAATTATTAAATGTGATTTATCAAGTGTGGCCATACCACACTAAGCTTTATCGTGATTCAGAAAATTGCATCAATAGCCAACCTTTAGATTAAGGGATTGAGGCAATCGAGGTCATACTTTTATTAACTTACGCAACAATCTGTAATATTTTTGATATTGCAGGGAACAGGGAATAGGGAACAGTTAGAAAAATATTATAGTCCGTAATTTTTACTATTCATCTCCCACGACTGAGTGCTTAACAAAATGATTTAACTATTGCGTATAGAGCAATAGTCGGAAATTTTTACNTGCTTCATAAAATGAATTAATTATTGCTCCATACGCAATAGTCGGAAATTTTTACTATCCATCTCCTCTGCCGGGGTGCTTCAGGAAATGAATTCACTATTGCTCCATACGCAATAGTCGGAAATTTTCACGATTCATCTCCTCTGCCGGGGTGCTTCAGGAAATGAATTCACTATTGCTCCATACGCAATAGCGTAACGCACCGAAATATTTGGGATAGAAATATTTGGGATAGGCGGTGCGTTGCATTTCATTTTCATGTCCCATAGCCTTTCATGTCGGCTCTGAGCCAAAAACACACCCTAGTGAACTGGGAATTTAACCTCTGAATTCTAAATTCTAAATTCTACCAACCAAAAGCAGAATAAAATTGTCCATTATCCTTTGATTTTTCTGCCTCTAAGTCTGAGTTACTTTCCTCTAACCGAACTTCCGTGCAAAAAGTAGAAGTATTAAACCCACCAAACCTCTTCACTGCACTGCTTCGCATCCTCAGATTAGGGCTAGGAAACCAGAATCTTTCAATAGAACTCATAGTTTCATATTCTGTAATTAAATTTAGCCCATCCTCATCATCCATCTCAAACAGTCCCACAACTGGGACAATTTCAGCATAGCCACGCTCTCGCAACATTCTGCCTTTTCTAGGATTTTCTGAGTCAGGAACAATAGCAAATACAGTTGACCCCTTATGATTTTCATCATCTTTATCCCATGCCATCGAACCATCCCAAGTTACAAAAGCTCCTCCAGCAGCCAAATTTGGATCGATTTCGTGCATTTTGCAGATTTCTACTATTTTTGGATCTTTAGCATCCAAGCTAGTTACTTCAATATCTGAGCTGCCCATTTCCGCTTGTCTAAAGGCTAGGTGATGGGTTGTACGTTGCGATCGCCATTTACCAGCACTTCTTTGAAAAAATTCCATTGCATCCATTAGCCAGTCCTCCATTTTTCAACTTCATAGGACATAAGTCCTAACCTAATTATCATAAAACTTCTAGCTTCTATTTAAACCCTGCCCTTAAGAGTGAGGTTTTATTAAATTAATGTTAACTTTTGTGGAATAAATTAATTTTATAATGTACATGATGGACAGTATGTCAAGCAAATGTTACGATAATTTACATATTAGGAAATATATAACATTTAGGATAGTAATGGCCTTAATACATAGGCCAATATCTACTATCTAAACAAGGAGGAGTTAACTATGGAAATGTCTAGCAGCTTAACTATGGAGCAACAATTCAAATTACAAGTTCTACGGGACGAAGTTAAAAGCTTGAGTCGGGAGGAAGCCCAAGAATATTTAGTTGAAGTGTTGCGACAAAGTATGGTTAAAGAGAATTTATTCAAGCACTGGATGAAAGGCAAAATCTAATCATGCCTTTCACAAAAGACTGGAATATAGTCGGTATAAAAAACTAACCCCACCCATATCTATAACTTGGGCGGGGTTTGTAATAGTATCTNGTTAAAAGCTTGAGTCGGGAGGAAGCCCAAGAATATTTAGTTGAAGTGTTGCGACAAAGTATGGTTAAAGAGAATTTATTCAAGCACTGGATGAAAGGCAAAATCTAATCATGCCTTTCACAAAAGACTGGAATATAGTCGGTATAAAAAACTAACCCCACCCATATCTATAACTTGGGCGGGGTTTGTAATAGTATCTATTAAAATTCAGTATTTCCAGATTAAGTTGTAGACTATGGGGAGCAGGTTAATTTTATCTACAACTTAATCTGAGCGCTCAAAATAATTAAATAACTTTATCTCAATAGAAGACTTATATCATTATTGATGATTATGTATATATATAAATAAGTAAGTAGGTGGGAAAATTTACCGAAAAATAAAGGTATAAAGCCTCTCTATTCATGGAGAAACAAAAAAAATTTCCTTTTATTCAATCCTCTTCCTTTTAGGGAGAGGTAATTATCAATTATCAATTATCAATTATCAATTATCAATTATTGAAAAGTACGTCCGATGCGAATGGAACGGAGTGAAAGGAGGTAATATCAAGGGTTTTGACTTCATCAAAATTTCTTGACATAATAGTTAGCTTCTAATGTTTTAGTTTGGCTATTAATTACTATTCCATTATTTTTTGCAAAGATTTTAAGCCCTTCTTAACTCTACGAGAAACAGTAACAGCACTAATTCCCATTCGCTCGGCTGTCTCCTTCTGAGTCAAATCACACAAAAATACAAACTCCAAAACCTTACGAGTACCCTCCTCCAATTTAGCTAATGCTTGCTGCAAACGAATTTGGTCTTCTTGAGCTAACTGAAAACTACGATACTGACTATCCGGGACTAATTCTCCCAAACAAGTAGCTCCATCAGCTTCATCTTGAACTGGAGCATCTAAACTCAGAGGGGCACGGTTACGACAGGCCAATTGAATTTCATGCCACTGGTCCAAAGAAATATCCAAAGCAGAAGCCACCTCTAAATCTGTAGGTTTCCGCTTCAACTTTGCTCTGAGGTCTTGTATCACTTTTGTGGCCTGCCGATCCATAGCTAACCAATTTCTAGGGATACGTACAGAAGGACTTTTATCTCGTAGATAATGCTGAATTTNTATCACTTTTGTGGCCTGCCGATCCATAGCTAACCAATTTCTAGGGATACGTACAGAAGGACTTTTATCTCGTAGATAATGCTGAATTTCGCCTCGGATATAAGGAGTAGCAAAAGAACTAAAGGCTCGTCCCTTGGAAATATCAAATCGCTCAATTGCTCTAATTAATCCAATACAACCTACTTGGAGTAAATCATCATAGGTTTCCGTACATCTATTTAACCAATGATAAACTTCCTTTCTTACAAGTCCAACATTAAGTTTAACTAATTGGTTCCGGAGTTGATGAGAAGGAGACTGTTGATACTGGTGCAACAGTTCTAGGTTTTCACTTTTTAGTTCTTGAGTGATGGTGGTAGACATAGCTATATTTTGACACTCCACGGACTAAAGTCGCGTGGATTCGTGACTAGGAGTTGTAAATCGGGTTAAAACCACGATTTCTACACTGCTCGAAACGGCCACATTGCCAGCACCGTACCGTAGTACGAATGCAGCAGCAGCAGCTCACAAGGCGGTGCCAATCGCCACTACTCTCTCCGGTCTGGCGACCATTGAGGCTACTTTTTTTTAGGTTGTTAGTTGATTCACTCGCTCTGAGGTACAACGTGCTGTCTAACGGCTGGAAACAGAGTGCTGGCAAGCACCGAGCCACCTTTTCGGTTAGCTACCCTTTAACTGAAGCGTCCACTAGATATCGGGCTTTCACCATGATTCAGAGGTCTTCGTGTCTTTGGACTTAATCATAACACGAATTTGGACTACGGGTTAAANGAAACGGCCACATTGCCAGCACCGTACCGTAGTACGAATGCAGCAGCAGCAGCTCACAAGGCGGTGCCAATCGCCACTACTCTCTCCGGTCTGGCGACCATTGAGGCTACTTTTTTTAGGTTGTTAGTTGATTCACTCGCTCTGAGGTACAACGTGCTGTCTAACGGCTGGAAACAGAGTGCTGGCAAGCACCGAGCCACCTTTTCGGTTAGCTACCCTTTAACTGAAGCGTCCACTAGATATCGGGCTTTCACCATGATTCAGAGGTCTTCGTGTCTTTGGACTTAATCATAACACGAATTTGGACTACGGGTTAAAACCCGTCGTGTCGTTTCCATCCAGCCGTTAAAACAGGCTGGTTTCCCACTTACCGATTTTTTACGATGATTTTGAGAGCCAACCACTGATGGTAGATCACATAAAGATTATATTGATGGATATA
>NZ_LGSU01001125.1 GCF_002260545.1 Hydrocoleum sp. CS-953
ACCTATTTCTATCTAAACTCTAAACATACTCTAATTATTCATTATCAATTAATCAACCAATCCTCTTTATTTATAAGAAGAGGTAATTCTCAATTCTCAATTCTCAATTCTCAATTTTTCAAACAGTCTCTCAGCTATCATTTCCTAATTCAGAGGTACCTAAGTCACTTTTATCAACCTTATTTTCTGGTTTATAGTTATCAGGAAATAAAATTTTAGCTATAGCTTTTGCACTTCTTTCTTCTCGCCACAACCAGTGATTATCCTGACCTTTTTCTAGAACATGAACTATACCCTCATCTATAAGAGTAGAAATTTCATTAAAATCAGAAAAGGTAGAGCCAATTTTTTCCGGCCAACTAACTTGATGTTTAATAACAGGATAATCAGAAGCAATAATGTAGCATCCACAACAAGCTGCATCACTAATTACTCCACTTGGTCTGTAATAATAGCGGTCTTTTTCATAATGAATTACTATAATATCTATTTCAGTTAAAATCTGCATATAGTTTTCTTGTGTAGTAGTGTCATAAAGAGTGACATTAAGTTCGTCTAAATAATCTGGTTTTTGACCAAAAGGTGTTCCAATTACAAGTTCGCATTGATGCTCTGAAGATTTAATATATTCTTGTAATTTATCAATTATCTGAGTAATTGGTTTATCTGGGCGAATCATTCCCACAACACCAATCTTAATCGGAACATTAGAAGGTAATCTTTCTCCTGGTAAAAATTTAGGTTTAGCTTCACTAATAATAGGATGAGGTATTATATATTTGGATGTATCTGGTAGTCTAAATTTTTCGGGAATCACATCATCATTTACTTCAAAAGAAACAACTTTGAGTTTTTTAAATAGGTTTAAATAAGCTTTTAGATAGAGTAATCCCCAAAATTTAATTTTGTTAGTCATGGCAAATTGCTGATTACCATGGAGGGATATTAAAACTTCTTTCCCTCGTAATGCCATGATGGCAAATAAAGGCATAACAAATAACAAATGTTGATTGTAAAGCTCGAAAATAAAAATAGTATCAACATCAGAAAATTTGAGGGATCTTAAACCCATAGAAATGTGCCGATACTCACGGCGAACTTGTAAACCTATTGAGTATTTAATAGATTGACTAAAATTTAGAATCCATTTAGGAAGAGGAACTTCTAAAGAAATAAATCCGATTTTTTGAGACTCAATATATTCTTCTAGTAGCAAAAAGTCTTTGAGTCCGTCGTGCATTAATTTCATAATTTTATTCTCTCCTATCTATTAAATAAGTTTTTCTATAGCATTTCACATCTACTGTGAGATACATTAAATTTTCGTCAAATTATACTAGGTAGACTTTGGGAAAAAAGTAAAATAAAATCACCTCAATTCTATATAGCGTTTCTCAGACTAATGATAAGTATTCAGCCGTCAGCCATCAGCCATCAGCTATTGGTTTTCCTGTTACATAAAAGCTTTATTTAAACCCCAGTCCTTAAGAGCAGAATCTGATTAAGCCAGAATTAAATCTTACTACACTCATCCCGGTCTCCCATGCGCTCTACTGGTTAGTACAAATAAACCAAGATATTTGACATTATTTGACTCTATATGACTAGATTTATGTACAATGTTGATTATACTGTACTCTACTACCAAACCAATCCCAGATTGTGTTTATAAATCAAAGATTAGGAAGTAGAGTTTCTCTGTTTAACCTTTAATTTTTCCTGATATCAAATTAAGTCTAAAGTTGCCATCAGCTAGAAAAAAATTAGATAATTGAAGTAAAATTATCTTGGGAAAGTTCTTTAACTTCATCAAGTTTACTTACAACTTATTTGTGCAAGCTTTATGTTTGATCGATTAATTTATTAACTAATTCTACTAGCTCATTTTGATTAGGAACGAATAGTTTTTTCGGTTCAATAAATAAAGGTTCAAGATTAAAATATTGGTAGAGACCTTGAAATTTTCCCTGATAAGTAATACAAGCAATTGGAGTACCCTGTCCTAGACAAGTAATGCCTAAGTGCATCCTGCCAATAAGTACACAATCTATATTTTTAACTATTGCCTTAATTTCTCTAGCTAAACAGGGAAAAGGAATTTTAAAACAGGATGAAACAACTTCATAGGGAAGACTTTCAATTACTTTTTTTGATAAAATATCATCATTAAATCCATTGATTTTACGGCGGTAGTGAGGTAAAAAAATAAAGCTTAATTGCTGATTATATTCGTGCAATATTGTGATAGTTTCAGCTAAAACTTGAACTAAATCATTAGCTGTAATTCCCTCTAATTTTTTCACTAGTAGGATATGAATATTAATTCCCAAAACTATCTTATTTTGACTTTTATGAGCATTAATCCATTCCAATACTCTAGCTAATTTATCCGACTTGTCAGCCCCTTAATATTTTTAATAATTCATAAACCAATGAGACTATCATTTAAAAAATCATAAACTTTTTTGATAATTTGCTCTTGTTTTTTCATCATCAAGTTAACTCCTAAATAGAAAAAACGGAAAAAAACAAATCTCCGGTTTCCTACCCCTGAATACTGAATCTTGATTAAACTTATTTAAACAACATTACTATATTGTACTCGTGTCTGAATCAGAATCACAAAAAACTTCTCGTTCCCTAGCAGGAATAGCAGGTATCGTAGCAATAGCCACATTAATTAGTAAAATATTTGGCCTAGTACGTCAACAGGCGATCGCCGCAGCCTTTGGAGTAGGGCCTGCAGTAGACGCCTATAATTACGCCTACGTCATACCTGGCTTTTTATTAGTCTTATTAGGAGGAATTAACGGACCATTTCATAGTGCCATAGTAAGCGTCTTAGCAAAACGGGATAAGTCAGAAGCAGCACCACTGATAGAAACCATTACAACCTTAGTCGGCGGAGTCTTATTATTAGTAACAGTTGGTCTGATTATTTTTGCCCATCCTTTAATTGATTTAGTAGCACCAGGTTTAAGCCAAACTTCAGAAGGTATAGAAATTCGAGAAATTGCCATCCAACAATTCCAAATTATGGCACCAATGGCATTATTAGCAGGATTAATAGGTATTGGTTTTGGCGCCCTTAATGCTGCGGATATATATTGGCTACCTTCCATTAGCCCACTATTTTCTAGCGTAGCTTTAATAGGAGGAATTTTTATCTTAGCCTTACAATTAGGAGAAAAAATTATTCAACCAGAAAATGCCATGATAGGAGGCTTAATTTTAGCCTGGGGTACTCTTATCGGAGCAATATTACAATGGTTAATTCAAGTTCCCGCATTGTGGCGAGCAGGTTTAGGAAAATTACATTTCAGATTTAATTTTCGACGCCCAGGAGTACAAGAAATTACCAAAGTAATGATACCCGCAACCTTATCTTCTGGAATGTTACATATTAATGTTTATACAGACTTATTTTTTGCTTCTTATATTCCCCAAGCTGCTGCTTCATTGGCTTATTCTGGTTTATTAGTACAAACACCTTTAGGAATTATTTCTAATGTAATTTTAGTTCCATTTTTACCAATATTTTCTCGATTAGCTGCACCGGAAAATTGGCAAGATTTAAAATATCGAATTCGGCAAGCTTTAGTATTAACAGGAATTACAATGTTGCCTTTAAGTGCAATTATGGTTACCTTAGCTTTGCCTATTGTTCGGGTAGTTTATGAACGTTATGCTTTTGATTTATCGGCTTCAAAATTTGTTGCTTCTGTATTGATGGCTTATGCAATAGGAATGTTTGTTTATTTGGGAAGGGATGTTTTAGTTCGGGTGTTTTATGCTTTGGGAGATGGAGAAACTCCTTTTAAAATTAGCGTGATTAATATTTTTCTGAATGCTCTGTTAGATTATTTGTTAATTAATGCTTTTGGTGCGCCTGGTTTGGTATTGGCAACTGTGGGAGTAAATTTAATTTCAATGGTAATTTTTCTATTTCTATTAAACAGAAAACTAGGAGGTTTGCCTTGGGGAGAATGGTTGAGACCTTTTGCCGGTTTAATTGGTGGAACTTTTGCAACTGGTTGGGTTTGTTGGAGTGTGCTTTGGGGTAGTCAGTTAGTGTTGGGAAGTGAAGGATTTTTTGTGCAGTTATTGGAACTTGGTTTGGCAAGTTTTTCGGGGTTAGGTATCTTTGGTTTGATAGTAATGAAAATGAATTTGCCAGAGGTTGATATTTTTGTTGGTAGAATTAGACAGAAATTGGGAATTTGATTTGGTAACCCCGTAACTTTTATCTTTTTTTCTCCACTAATAGAGCGATCGCCAGTTTAACTGTTACCCGCAAGTCACAAGTCAAAAGCTAAAGGTATTTTTAACTAGGTTTTTCTGACAGAAACCTTAAATAGGTAGTGCTATGTATTGCATTAAGAAAAGGGTTGATATTTTTTATTCCTTTGTGACTACTACATCTATATATATAGGTGAAAAGTAGTCTTAGTAATTTACCTTCTAATGCTTCATTTTATGAAACTTCTATTTCTCCATCCGCAATAGTCAGAAATTTACCACGAACCTCCGAGGCAGGTGCTTCAGAAAATGAAACTACTATTTCTCTATCCGCAATAGTCAAAAATTTACCATGAACCTCCGATGCAGATGCTTCAGAAAATGAAACAGCTATTTCCCTATACGCAATAGTCAGAAATTTCCCAACGAACCTCCGAGGCGGAGTGCTTCAGAAAATGAAGCTGCTATTTCTCCATCCGCAATAGTCAGAAATTTCGCCACGAACCTCTGATGTGGAATTTTTCATTCCCTTAAGCTCCTATTTACTAGAGACAATAGTCGGAAATTTCCCAACGAACCTCCGAGGCGGAGTGCTTCAGAAAATGAAACAGCTATTTCCCTATACGCAATAGTCAGAAATTTCGCCACGAACCTCTGATGTGGAATTTTTCATTCCCTCAAGCTCCTATTTCTATACGCAATAGTCAGAAATTTCCCAACAAACCTCCGAGGCTAGGTGCTTTAGAAAATGAAACAGCTATTTCCCTATACGCAATAGTCAGAAATTTCCCACGAACCTCCGAGGCTAGGTGCTTTAGAAAATGAAACAGCTATTTCCCTATACGCAATATTCAGAAATTTCCCAACAAACCTCCGAGGCTAGGTGCTTTAGAAAATGAAACAGCTATTTCTCTATACGCAATAGTCAGAAATTTCGCCACGAACCTCTGATGTAGAATTTTTCATTCCCTTAAGCTCCTATTTACTAGAGGCAATAGTCGGAAATTTCCCAACGAACCTTCCGAGCGAGTGCTTCATTTTCTGAAGCTGCTATTTCTCCATCCGCAATAGTCNAATAGTCGGAAATTTCCCAACGAACCTTCCGAGCGAGTGCTTCATTTTCTGAAGCTGCTATTTCTCCATCCGCAATAGTCGGAAATTTACAACAAACCTCCGAGGCGGAGTGCTTCAGAAAATGAAGCTACTATTCCTACATACGCAATAGTAGAAAATTTGAGAATCAGAAGCCAGAAAAACCAGAAACTATCTTTTTTTATTGAAGAGGAGCTAGAGAAAACACCAAAATATCCTCAACACAATATTTTTCAATGGCCTCGAATGAGTATATATGAGCGCAACTTTTCCATTATACTTAGGATACCATATAATTTTTTTTTGTCAACTAATTTTTATTCATCAGACATTATCAGGAATAATTAATCAAAATTTCCATATACTTTCTTATCTGATTAATTACTCTCCCAAATTCAAAAGAGCAGACATATTTCCATCAGCTAATAAAACCAGAAAAATATCATTATTTGCCAAAACAACCTTTTCAACTTCAATCGTTTTTACCTCAATATTTGCATCAACTTCCGAAGGCAACTTTATCTTCCGAATATATTCATTAGCCTCATCTTTACCTCGAATTAATTGTTCATCTAAAGGAAAAGAAAGACTTTCCTCAATTTGCCGAAGCAAAAAAGGTTTCAAAAGCCAATCCCCTATTGATAATAAAACATTTTTTGTATCAACATCATAATCAAGTTCAACCACTTTAAGATTATTAGACTCTTTATCATAAAAAATCTTACCCCAAAGATATAATACTCCTTTTGCTCTCTGAAACAAATTCTCTTTATCGGTCTTAAAATCAACCTTAACCAGAATTTTTTCACCCAATGGCGATAAATTAATATCATTAACAATAACCTGTAAATTTTTATCAATAGAAAAAGACTTAGCCCTAACTTTAGATCGAAGAGTATTATTCAATTCATCAACAGAAACTTGCACAGGTAAATTAATTAAAAATTTATCTCTTATCTGTTCCTGAATAGTCAGATTAGGTAACGGCTTCAAATTAATAACAGGAGCTTCTTTACATATACAAGTATCCACAAACATCTTAACGGAAATTCCAGACTGAATATTTTTACCATCAGTCAAATCAAACTCTTTAAAACTAACACTTTGCGGTTCAGTTTTAATCCAAATAGAAGGATCTTGATTTACCTGTTCTGACAAATGTAAATTATTCCATTGTTTATTTACTTCTGCTTTTAGGTTTAAATTTTTAACAAGTTCAGCGATTAATTTAGGCTTCTCCTTATTAATAACTTTATCTACCTGTCTTTGCAGAAGACTACGAATATTAACAGTGCCAATATTTTTAATTGGTATTTCTGCTTTAGTGAAATTAGTTGATACATTTAGATTCGGTTGAATATTCCATTGATTGTCTATTGCTAAAAAAATATCGCCAAAAAGTGTACCTGCAATATTTGTCCTTACACTAACTGGTATCTCAAGAAAACGTAAATTAATTTTACCGTTTAATTTCGCAGTTCCTGATATTGGTACAGAAAAAGTTATCAGATTATTTTGAGTACCAATATTAAAGTCTTCACGATTAATTTCGTAAGTAAGCTTATTATTAGAGATCAAGTCTGTAAGGTCAGCTTCTGTACCAAAAAATGTCTGAGGAATATTCAAATTTAATGCTTCCTGAATATTAGCCAAAGGAATTTTTACAGGTAGATTTAAGATACTTTCACTACGTTCAGGTTGTAATGTATT
>NZ_LGSU01001126.1 GCF_002260545.1 Hydrocoleum sp. CS-953
AATTAGCTACTGCAGCAGCAGCAGGTACGCCAGTATTTATAGGTAGTGGTGCCAACTGGGAAAACATTTCTACCTTGATGCAAGCTGCAGATGGCGTCATTGTATCTAGCTCCCTCAAACGACATGGACAAATAGACCAACCAATAGACCCTATTCGTGTGAGTCAGTTTGTGGAAGCTACTCGGCGGAGTGTAGCAAATAAGGTAAAAGATTATCAGAATTGGGAAGCAGAAACTAGAACTTCTCCTTCCCCTATCAAAACAATCTAAAAGTAAATTGTTATTCACCGACACTACTATTCCTGTCCTGTCCTGGAATTAAAAAATGGTTCCGAAAAATAGAATATTGTATGGTGATGATTCTTGTTCCAATTACATTAAACGGATGTTTATAGAACAAGATTTTTCTAGAGCTATTGAAGCAGCACGTCAAAGGTTTAAAGCGTGCAAAGAAGCTAATCAAATTTTGAAGTTACAAGCAGTTAGTAATTCTGAAAATGAAGAAGATTTGAAAGATAAAGAAAAGTTTGTAAAAGATAAACTGCCTCAATTAAAAGTAAAAGATAGGGATAAGAGAAAATAAAATAGTAGTAGAGTTAGAGAAAATATTGATTGTTGCTATGAAATATTGGAATGTGATGATTGTCTTCCAGAATTAGAATGTGATGGTTGTTTTCCAGAATTAGAATGTGGTAGTTGTGACTTAGATTTGTAGCCCAGACTTTGGTAGTTGTGGTGGTTAACGAAGTCAGAAATCAAAAGTCAGAAATTATTTTTGTAAGGGGAATTAGAGCAAAGTTCCAAAAACATTTCGCCTTAAAAGTCGGGGTTAGGCGACCCAATTATTTTGGTAATTATCATGGGTATAGTCGGCAAATATTAGCTCTATTTACCATTCATTTTAATAATAATTTTTGCCTACTCTACTACTCAATTTTTTCACCTGACCGTATAAACCCCACCATAATGTAGTTATGAAAGATATAGTTATAGCAAAGGGAAATCCTATTAACACAAATAAGAGAAATATAGTTAGCTGAAATTTACCTCTTTGACTAAATTTTAAGAATGATTTATACCATCTTGGCAATGGTAAGGCATTTATTGTTACTCCACATTCTGCCATTATCTTCAGAGATTTTTGAGAGCTAGTAAAACCTTGTTGAAATTGACCACATCTATAATAATACTGACTCAGACCAAATAATATATGAGCTTCACCTCGGCGATCGCCTATCTCTCTAGCAATATTTAAAGCTTTGTCAAAATACTCTCTTGCTTGAGTTAAATTTCCTAATTCAACTTCAATTACACCTAAATTTGTTAGAGCAGTTTCCTCTCCATTCAAATCACCCATTTCTATTGCTAACTCTAAACTTTTCTCAAGATAGGTAATAGCTTCGGGGTATGTTTTGAGAAAGCGGTAAATAATACCAATATTGCCTAAAGCAGTTTTAAAACTTTGGCTATCGCCTATTTCTTCTGCTATTTTCCGTTGTTGCTCGTAATAATTCATTGCTTCTTCATATTTTTGCTGAGAATAGTAATAAATTCCTAATCCTCCCAATGCTGATATTTTGGCAATATAATTATTTGTTTCTTGAGATATTCTCAAAGCTTGCTTAAAATTATCTAAGGCTGGATTGTATTCGCCTTGAGAATCATAGAGATGACCAAAATTGACTAATAAACCTGCTTCTGTGAAACGATCGCCTGTTTGTTGCACCTTTTCTAAACTTTGTTGTAAATAATATTCTGCCTGATTGTAATTGCCTAAATTGTGATATGTAGAACCAATATTTTGTAAAATTTTAGCATCTTTTTGGAAATTATTTTGGTTAGCTATTTCTAAACTTTTCTCAAAGTAATTAATAGCTAGTTGATAACTACCTGTATAAAAGTGACAATTACCAAGACCATTTAAACAAATACAATCCCACTTATCATTTAATTTGCCTAAAAGTCGGTCATAAATTTCTTTTTGTTGTTGATAGTAACCCCAAGTTCCTAATATATCTCGTAATTTTTCATTCGTGGGAGTGTTCAGAGGAATATCAATAATTGTTGTAGCTCTTGCCCAATCTTCTACTTCACAAAGATGATAAAAAGCTTCTAAATAACCTTTTACTTTTTCTAAGTTAGAAGCATTTGCATGGGGTTTATAGAATATCAACCAGTTCATAACTGCCCGATACTGAGTCCTTTTCGGAGGTGGTTTGATTGATTTAATAGTTGCTGATTCGAGACCTATTTTTTCTAGAACTAATTCAATGGTTGGCGTAATATTATTCATTTCTATTTCCCTGATTGTTATTTATTTTTGTATGTTGTTTGATTTGTATAAGAGTTTGCCAGAATTTAAAAATAACAAAAGCCATGAATAGAGCTGCACCTAAAATAGCTAAACCATAAATTATCAAAGATAAAAATCCTACTATTATTAATAGTATAAAAATCCCCAATATTATAGGCNAGAGCCAACCTGTGTTTAAAACTTATAGTTAACCAAGTTAAAAATGCTTTATTGTAGTTTTTCAATTTGCCATAAGCAAATCCTAAATCTACCAATATGAGTATTTCTCTTTGCCAATCACTTATTTCTCTAGCAATGGGTAATGCTTTTTCATAATACTCAATTGTTTGAGGATACTTTTCCAATTTTTTATGAACAGAAGCTATGCAACCTAACGCTACCATCTCTGTATCTCTGCTGCCTATTTCTTGCGATATTTTCAGCATTTGTTGGTAATAATTAATTGCTGTAATTAACTGGTTTATTTTTGTTTGACACTCACCTATTTTTGGCAATATTTGTATTTCTATTTCTTTATTACCTATTTCCCTAGTTACTTTTATGAGATTTATATAGTATTTAATTGCATTGTTGTAATTCTTAGTTTCTTGGTTAGCATCCCCCAAGCCAAAAAGTACAACTATTTGCATCTCCCGATTTTTTATTTCTTGAGTCAGAGGCAAAGTTTGTTGATAATATTCGATAGCTTGTAGGTAATCTTTTTGTTCTGCATATACTTTAGCCAAACCAATTAGTGCTGAAATTTCACCTTCAATATTTTTATTTTTTTCAGCACTATTTAACATTTTTCGGNGCATATACTTTAGCCAAACCAATTAGTGCTGAAATTTCACCTTCAATATTTTTATTTTTTTCAGCACTATTTAACATATTTTGAAAATAATCTACGGCTTTTGCATAATCTTTATCTGCGAAATATATTTTTCCAAAATCTAAAAACAATCCCATTTCAAAATCCGCAGTTTGAAGCTGATTTACAAGCGATCTATTTTGTTGACTATACTGTATTGCTTTCTCATAATTGCCGAGTAAATAATATATATTTGCTAACTCTCCTAACGTTCGACTTTCTGTGACAATATCATTTGTTTCTCTTGCCATTGCTAAACGCTGTTGAGCTAATTCAATTGCTTGAGCATGATTTCCTAGGGAACTCTCAATTAACCCTAAATTTCCTATATTTGTAGTTTCTAAGTTACTATATTGAAGTTCTTTAGCTATAGCTAAACTTGACCGATAAAATTCAATTGCTTGACCATAATCTTTTAATTTACAATAAATAATTCCTAAATTACATTTAGCCGTTGCTTCAAGATTAAAACTTTGAATTTCCTGACCTATTGCTAACTGTTGTAGCTGATAATCAATGGCTCTGTGATACTTGTTCCTAATATAATAAAAATTGCCTATTCCTCCTAAAACTCCTCCTTCTCTTTGACGGTCTTTAATTTCTCGGCTAATTTCTAAACTCTGCTGAAAGTAATTCCAGGCTTGAGCAAACTTTCTTTTAAATAGATAAGCATGACCGAGATTTCGTACTGCCTCTTCCTCTTCTTTACAAGATTTAATTTCTTGAGCAATAGTCAAACTTTGTTTTAGGTATTCTATGGCTTTGTCAAAGTTTAATAAAGCGATATTTGCTTTTCCTAAATTTGTTAATATAGTCGCTTTTATTGGGAGACTTAGTTCGCTAAAACTCAAAACTTGAGTGTAAATTTCAATTTGTATTTGATAATATCCCCAAGTATAAAGTTGCTTGTGAAATTCTTCTTTTGTAGGAGTATTAAGACGAACAAAAATTAATTGACTTGCTTTTTCCCAGTCTTCGACTTCACACAAATGATGAAAAGCTTCTAAACAACCTCGAACTTTCTCTATATTAGGTGCATCTGCTTTTACCTTATACTCAGTCAACCACCATTCAACTGCCGAATATTGAGCAAGTTCCCAAATAGATAATTCCTCTGACTCCGCTAGTTTTGAATCAATATTTAGATTAGCAAGCACCAACTCCCCAGAAATTGTAAAATCAACATTTTCTAGTTGTGACTGCATTTTCAAATCTACTTCTGCAAAATCATTTGTCATATCAAACTATCTCCTATTTTTGCATTTTTTCAATTGAGTCAAAGCTACACTCCGAATTAAATTGTGCTGTCTGACAACTTCTTCAACATCCATATATCCAGTCTCACCTATTTCGACTAAATATCGGTCAAATAATACATCCATCATATCTTGCAAATATTCTTCCCCGTACTTCAATCCCTTATTCCATGCTTCCTGGGGTACTCCACGGCGATACACCGCTCCAAAACAAAGTAACTTGTAAGCATCAGGAAAATCATCCAGCAACCTTTGAAATGTCATTCCAATTCGTTTTTCTACTAATTGTCGCAAGTCTTTAGTATATCGTTGGAGTCTGAAATTATCCTTTTCTGACTCAATCTTTTCTTGCTGCTGTGCTTTCTCAATTTTTTTGATTTCGTGCCCCCACTTTTCCCAATAGGCAACTACATCACCAAAAAAAGACTCGCTCATAATTTCTCCAGCAATAACCAGCAATGCTAAAGGATGACCCTCATACGCAGCACCTATTCGTTTTAAATATAGCTGATTTGGCGATACCGCTTCAACCTCTATTCCCGTCTTTTCAAATAACCCCAACTGCTCAAACTCTTCTAAACCTTCTAACAAATGACAGCACCAATGTTCTGCATAACCCCACTCTTGCGACTGAGTAGGAAAATGTTGTGAAGTAACAATTATTCGACTTTGACATTCTGGTGCTGCCAATAATTTCTGAAAAAATTTAACCCAAAATTCTCCTTGATATTCATCTCGAAAATTATTCCAACCTGTATCTTTGTTTCCCTCCAGTAAAATTTCTAGAGATTCAATTTGTAATAAATAAGGGTTATTTACCAACTTATATAACAAACGGTTAAGCAAAATTTCTGGTTGTTTGCGTTCATCTGGAGTCACTTTTTCATGCCACTTAATTAATAATTCAGCAGCAACGCTAGTAAAATCTTTTGTCGTATCATCATTTTCAAAATCCAGAGGTTTGCTACGTTGAAAACCTTCTATTTCTAAAACCTTTACCAATTGATATCCCAAAGAAGTTTTACCAATACCAGTAATTCCAGTTAGCACTAATAATCGACAATTTTCTTTTAACTTAGCAGTTAATTGATTAATCAATTGTTCTCTACCAACCCAAAAATATTCAAGAAATTTTGCTCTTTCTTGTCGTTTTTGAAGTTGATTATTACTGGTAGGGTCTACAATATTTTCCCAGTCTAATTCTAAAGCTTGACAAAAAGCTTTAAAAGCTTCATTTCCAATAGATATTCCCTTCAGAAAACGCTGCCAATTTTCATTTGAACAACCTTGAGCATAAATTATTTTTCCTTGATATTCCCTAGGCCATTTTTGCTCGTTAGGTTCCAAAATCTTACTTGCTTCAATTAGTGGCGCATCGTTCGTAGAAGCATCCCATTGCCAGCCTTTTTCTTGCATAGCTTGACGAATTTTCTCTACTCCCTGTCGGTCAGCTTTGAATCCCATTTTTTATTACCTTACGAATAAATATTTGTCAAGGATCGTATTTTAGTGCAATTTTTTGCAAAAAGCTAATTTCAGACAAAATAGTGACTCTAGAGAAATCTTTATAGATTCAGGATGATTGATTTTAGAAAGTCAATCGAATAGAAATCACAAAAAATGAACAACTTCTATGTAAATGCCGAACATCAAATTATTGTTGACGAACTAATAGAAACTCAAAAATATAATGGCTACCGTCAAGGATGGATTTATTACAGTCTTTTAGAAGATAAACGCTCTAAAAAATTTACATTAGGAGACTGTTTAACAATTGCATCAAAACTTGGATATCAACCTGGATGGGGTTGGCATTTCTGGCGAGAAGTTCAATGATTATAAATTGATGGCAAAATCTGAGGGTAGGTATTATTCCTGCCCAGAAAATTTTGTTAAAATACAGTTAAAAACAGAATAATTTTGATACTTGCTATAATTAATCAAAGCCAAAGGAGAAAAAAATTATGCCATCCCCATTTCCTGGTATGGACCCATATTTAGAACATCCCGATTTATGGCCGGGATTACATCTCTTCTTAATTAGTAATCTTGCTCAGTTATTATCNAATTTTGATACTTGCTATAATTAATCAAAGCCAAAGGAGAAAAAAATTATGCCATCCCCATTTCCTGGTATGGACCCATATTTAGAACATCCCGATTTATGGCCGGGATTACATCTCTTCTTAATTAGTAATCTTGCTCAGTTATTATCTCCCCAACTACGTCCGAAATATTTTGTTTCTGTGGAAGTCAGAATGTATGAAGAAAAGGATGCCAAATCTTTACTTGTAGGTCTTCCAGATGTTTCAGTGCTGTCTAAAAAAGGTCAAGTTAACACATCAAATTCTACAGAATCTCAGGTTACAGCAACAGCAACTACCACAAAACCTATAACAGTAACTCTGCCAATACCAATAACTATTCGCCAAGGATATTTAGAAATTCAAGAAGTAGCAACTAAAGAAGTTGTAACAACCATCGAAATATTATCTCCTGCTAATAAAATAGGTCGAAAAGGTAGAGAAATGTATTTAGAAAAACGAGAAAAAATTTTAGATAGTCTGACTAATTTTATCGAAATAGATTTACTGCGTCGCGGTCAACGAATGCCTATTTCAAATC
>NZ_LGSU01001127.1 GCF_002260545.1 Hydrocoleum sp. CS-953
ACCTCTCCCTAAAACGGATAGGATTGAATAAAAGGAAAATAAATTCATTGTTTCTCTTGATCTAGTTGGCTTTAAACCTTAATTATTCGGTAAATTTACTAACTTGGGCAAAATCATTAGCTCAGGCAGAAAAGCTGATGGAGGAGGGTACAAAATTAGCTAGAGTTGGAAAAATTGAGGCCGCAGTTGAAAAGTACAAAAAAGCAAAAGAACTTGACAAAGTGGCATTCATATCATGTCCCCTGGTATCGTTTGTGTAAACCAAAGGGTGAATATCTACAGGAAATTTAAGTTCTTTCAGGGTTAATACCCTTAATTCCAAGAATACTAAAGCTTTCATCCCAAATTTCGCTCATTCGCTCATTCTGAATTCTTACCCTTTTACAATACCGATGCTACCGGACATGATATCATTCCTACTCGGCTTTGTTGCATGAAGGTAGCGATCGCCAAATCACCCCCTTGTGGCGGTATAACTATAAAGTTACCTTGTAACTTTCTGGTAAGCCAGTTTGAATCATGCGGTTGAGAATCGCACATTGTATAAATAATTCAACTGCTTGAGTGTCGAATTTTCGTCTTCGTAGCTTACCTCCGAATATCACTTTGAGCCTAAACATAGTGGTTTTCCTTCGGAATGCTACGCAAACAGATAACGAACGTCGATGATAGCCACTATCACGCTTCCACTTTTTCCGTCCTACTTTCCTTATTCGTCTTAGATTTTCATCTCTAGGATGCGGTGCTGCTTTACAGTTACCATGTTGCCATATTATGGCATCTTTTCGTGGTGGTATTGTTGGTGTTGCCCCCTGCTTGCTAGCAGCATCGTAGCATTTACGCTGATCATAAGCCCCATCTCCTGAAACTTGAACTATCTGTCCTTCATTGATTTCTAGTAGGTCAGAAAATACTTGCTCATCACTAACATTGTTAGTTGTTACCACCGCACTCACAATTTCTCCTGTTGCCTGATTCACTCCCAGATGCAGTTTACGCCATGTTCTACGTTTACCTACACCGTGTTGCCTGGTTTTCCATTCTCCCTCACCATATACTTTTACCCCTGTAGAGTCTACTACCAGGTGTATGGCCTCTGTTGATGGTAATACTGGTATCTCTATGTTTAATTNTTGTTAGTTGTTACCACCGCACTCACAATTTCTCCTGTTGCCTGATTCACTCCCAGATGCAGTTTACGCCATGTTCTACGTTTACCTACACCGTGTTGCCTGGTTTTCCATTCTCCCTCACCATATACTTTTACCCCTGTAGAGTCTACTACCAGGTGTATGGCCTCTGTTGATGGTAATACTGGTATCTCTATGTTTAATTTGCTCAGGCGACGAGATCAAGTACTGTGGTCTGGCACTAGTAAGTCTACCCCCATCAAGGCCAATATAGATGCCACAAAACCTTCTGTTTGTCGCCCAGCCAAGCCAAATAAGGACTGTAATGTAGCCATTAATTCAATGGCTACATTGCTGTAGGTATTGGATGCTCCCTTGCGTCCTGTTTTCTCCTGATTCAGCCACTGCTCTATCACCTCTTGATTAAGCCAAAATGTTAGACTTCCTCGTTGCCTTAAGGAGGCATCATATTCAGACCAGTTGCTAACTCGGTACTTAGACTTGGACTTAGACTTACTCATATCTACTTGGTACAGTTTTTTGTGCCATACTCTACTATTTTTACCCTCTCATCGTCTTTTGTGCAACAAAGCCTTCCTACTCTGCAAAATATGATCCAGAAGCTAAAGCCAAATCTGAGGTAGTAGATGGCTCTTAAAACAGTTGTAAGCGATCGGGCATAGTAGAAAAATAATTAGATTTGACTTATAATTTGGCTAAACTTGGATAATTTTTGGAAAAAGGGAAAAAATAATGAAAATCAAAGGATTTAGTGTTGTTATTATTGGCATTTGTGGACTAAGTGTAGGGATACTCCAACCAGTAGCGGGGACAATGAAACTATCTGTTTTAGGGCAACAGTCTGGCAAAATAGAGGAATTTGATCGACCTCTTCGGCAAACTACTGTATTTCGACAACTGGTTAACAAGCAAGCTATTCAACTATGGGAAAGTGCCTTACCTATCACAGAAAAAGTTAGAGCAGCAGAGCCTCCTATCTCTGAATTTCAAAGCTTTGTTGAATATAAAGTGGCGGATAGAGATAGAGAACTTAAGATGCGAGATGGTAGGAGAATTCCTGGGGGTACTCGTGGTGGGGTGAAGTCTAACGGTGGCAGTTGTGCTCAAAATGAAAAGTCTTTTTTAGCATTAATTAATGAACGTAATCAATGGGAAAAAACCTTGGCAAGTCATCCGAATTTTTGGTTGTATGTTCCTCGTTCTAGCAGTTATATTAAGTTCAATTTAGTGGATAATTATTCTGAGGAGCAAATTTATCAGACTAAATTTAATATTAAATCGGAGGGAGGATTTATTAATTTTAAATTACCCTCTAGTGCCCCTCCTTTAAAAGTGGCTGAGGATAATCTACAAACCTATAGTTGGGTATTTACTTTGAATTGTGGAGACAAGGAGTTGTTAGTTAAGGGAGTGGTGAAAAGGATGCCAGCAAATGATAGTTTGATTAGTGAGCTAGAGTCTGCTGAAACTGTTATGGACAAGATTGATATTTATGAAAAAAATGATTTGTGGCATGAGACTATTACAGAGTTAGGAAATTTACGCCGGAGTAATCCTGATGATTTAGAGGTTAAGGATAGATGGAATAGTTTATTACAAAAATATGAGAAGAGTTTATCTGAAGGAGGTGATTTGAGTCGGTCTATTTATAACTTGAGTGAGGAACCAATTCAAGATTGTTGTGATTTAGGTGATGTATAATAAGAGTTATCAATTGTATTATGTTTAGATATAGCAATCCTCCGCATATTCGTGGCAAAAATCTTACTGCTTTTTAGGTATGGAGGGAACAGGGAACAGCGAACAGGCCGGAGTTTCAAGTTTTTTATCTACTTTTTAATTGATCACGACCTATTTAGGATTACTATAATGACTTACTGTCAAGTCTGTGGCAACTGGAATGGAGTAGAAGGAATCAATCCCAAGCTTTTAGAGAAGGCAAAAGGCAAAAGTCTGCCAGGTAAAATGAGGAACATCATTCAACCAATTATTGAGACGGTATAAATTTAGTCCTGCTGCAATCAAAATATGTTGTCAATGTGTTTTAGCTAAACCGATAGAGCAGATTTCGGACAAATGAGGTACAAGTTGAAATAGTAAAACTCTTGTGTTGCCAAAATCTTGCTCGCCAAATGTGTACCTCATAACATCGGGAAGTGTTGTATATCAAGATTGACGCCAGCCTTCTCTTCTAATGCCTTATGATATCATGTCTGGTAGCATCGGTATTGCAAGTGAGAAGGTAAGGAAAGAGGAAGAAGTAGTAAGAGAAGAAAAAATCTTGGATAAGGTAGATATTTCCCCAACTTTTACACAAGACTATACCAACGGACATGATATGAGAAATTGCCTTCGATTCCCGTATGCTTTAGCCAGGGGATAAAAAAGGAAATTTCTGATTTTTTTGCCTCCCTATTATAGGAGGTACTGTTAACGCAGTTCCTCCACCAGGAGGCTAACTGTTAACCTAGTTCCTCTGCAAGAGGCTAACTGATAACTGATGATTAATCCTGGACAAATATTACAAGACCGCTATCAGGCAATCAAACTACTAGGAGACTGTGGTTTTGGTCAAACTTGGGAAGTTGATGATGGTGGTACAAGAAAAATTCTGAAAATATTGCAAGTACCAAAAGCAATAGATGATGAAGAAATGGAGCAAGTCATTTCTCTGTTTGAACAAGAGGCAAATGTTTTAACACAATTGCACGATCTTGGATTACCAGAAGTGGGACCAGAAGCATATTTTATTGAGTCAACAGAAGATGTGGGGCCATTACACTGTCTAGTAATGGAAAAAATTGAGGGGATAAATTTATCTGACTGGCTCGAACAAAATAATCAGGGGGAACCTATAGAAGAAGAGCAAGCGATCGCCTGGTTAACACAATTAGTAGAAATTATTAGCAAACTCCATCAGTATCACTGCATCCATCGGGATATTAAACCAACAAATATCATTCTGCGTTCTACAGCGGAAAACCAAAATAATACTATTGCGCAACAGATAGTATCTGATAATTTGTCAAATAGTAGTCAAGTTCAGCCAAAAGATATAGAAGCTAGGGAAGCCAAAAATTTAGCTCCTATCTCACTGACTCCAAAAAATGTTGCACAACTAGGAAATAATACAAAAACACTTGGAGCAACAGAGGGCGACAAAAGCGAAGTTGAGAACAAAAAAAGTCAGACAGCAAATCAGGAAGACTCCCAAAAACAAGAGTGGGGTCAACTAGCTTTAATTGACTTTGGCGCTACTAGACAAGTTACAGAAACATATTTAAGACAAGTAGAAGGCAAAAATGTTAGTGGAATTATTTCTCAAGGTTATACATCCCCAGAACAATATGAAGGCAAAGTAACAAGACAGTCGGATGTCTTTGCTATTGGTCGGACTCTAGTTTTCTTACTAACAGCAGAAAATCCTAGTAACTTACCCACAGAACCTCAAACTGGTAGATTAATGTGGCGAGACCATGCTACTCAAATTTCAAAAGAGTTGGCAGATTTAATTGATGAGATGATGACTAATTTGCCTCAGTGTCGTCCCCAAACAAACGAAGATATTCTCGAACGTCTTGCTACCTGTAAGCAACAAGTAGAAACAGAAACAGAAGTTGAACTTAAACCTAAACCCACCCAAAACCAAAAACCCACTCCTGTAACTGAAAACCAGTCTTATTCACGACTACTCCAGTCAAAGCTACTTAATTTCAAGGGTAAATCTCAAAAAAATACACCTCAACCTAATAAATGGTTAGGCAAAATTTCTCTATTCACATTGGGAGTAATAGCTGTTTTCATTGCTTTCTTGCCTGAAGCACCAACAACTTGCCCTTTAAAGTTTGATGACAAGTTAAGTTGTGGTGAAGAAATTCTAATTCCTGGTTCGGCAACAACAGACAAAGAAGAAGGAGTTAAAGCTTTTGCTGATGCTAATTATCTTCAAGCAGTCACACTTTTAGAAACAGCTAGAAAAAAACAAATTAACGATCCAGAAACTCTGATTTACCTAAATAATGCTAAATTGGCTGCTAACAATACTGAAGCTTATACTATAGCTGTTGCAGTACCAATGACTGGTGATTCAAGATCGCTAAACTATAGTTTAGAAATATTGCGGGGAGTTGCTCAAGCTCAAGATGTAATTAACCAAAGTGATAGCTGGCTCGGAGGTAAGGGTTTAATTGTGATTATTGCTGATGATATCAATTCTTCTACACAAGCTGTGAGAAGAGCAAATGCTTTGGCTGCAACTGGTCAAGTTTTAGCGGTAGTTGGTCATCTTTCTAGTCAAATTACTATGGAAGTAGCTCCAATTTATGAAGAAAATAAACTGGTATTAATTTCTCCTACTGCTAATGCTTCTACATTATCTAATCGTAATAATTTTTTGTTTCGGATGATTCCATCTGATGCGACAATGGCTCAAGCAATGGCTAGTTACTTAATTAGTCAATCTGAAGATGAACAGCCAAAAGTAGCTTTATTTCATATTCCTAATGATGTTTACAGTGAATCTCTCAGGAATCAGTTTAGTGTCAGTTTCACCGCAGGTCGGGGCAAAATAGTTAAAGATTTGGATGAGAAATTTGATTTATCGAGAACTGCTTTTAATGCTAGTGCTGCTATAGATAGAGCGGAGAAACAAAAGGCTACAGCTATAGTATTATTACCNCCAAAAGTAGCTTTATTTCATATTCCTAATGATGTTTACAGTGAATCTCTCAGGAATCAGTTTAGTGTCAGTTTCACCGCAGGTCGGGGCAAAATAGTTAAAGATTTGGATGAGAAATTTGATTTATCGAGAACTGCTTTTAATGCTAGTGCTGCTATAGATAGAGCGGAGAAACAAAAGGCTACAGCTATAGTATTATTACCAGATATTTTCAGTTTATCTAAGGGAATAGAGGTAATAAAAGCAAATTGGCAGTTGAATTTACCGATCGTTGCTGGAGATAGTCTTTATAATGATTATGCTCTCAAGTTTGGTGCTGACGAAGCGGAGAGAAATCTTATAGTGGCTACACCTTGGCACAGTTTGAATAGTCCTAATCTTGATTTTCCTCAGCAAGCAAAAGAACTTTGGGGTGGTGCTGTGAGTTGGCGTACAGCTTTTGCTTATGATTCTGTTCAGGCTTTGATTACTGCTTTAGAGTCACTCCCGGAGCAGAAAGAATTAAATCGTATTGGTCTACAAAAAGTTTTGGCTGCTGAAAATTTTAGTTCTTACGGTGCTACGGGAGAGATAACTTTTTTACCGAATGGCGATCGGCAGGAATCAAGAATTAGTTTTACTGAGGTTGTTAAGTCTAGTTGTTCGCCATTGGGTTATACGTTTTTGCCTCTAGATTATCCTGTTAGTCAATTTAATCTTTTGGAATGTGAGGAGTAAATTCAGGAGTCAGTTATCAGTTTATTTCCAGTGTTTAAGAAACCGGGTTTCTCGGAGGTAGATGTTATATGGTGGGGCNATGGCGATCGGCAGGAATCAAGAATTAGTTTTACTGAGGTTGTTAAGTCTAGTTGTTCGCCATTGGGTTATACGTTTTTGCCTCTAGATTATCCTGTTAGTCAATTTAATCTTTTGGAATGTGAGGAGTAAATTCAGGAGTCAGTTATCAGTTTATTTCCAGTGTTTAAGAAACCGGGTTTCTCGGAGGTAGATGTTATATGGTGGGGCATTTAATATCAACCCGGTTTCTATGCTTTTTACACTGATACTACCGAACATGATATTATTCCTACAACTCACTATTATTGTGGATAAAGTAATAATTAATTCATTTTCTTAAGCACTCTACCAGAGGTGATGAGTAGTGAAATTTTGCTTCTATTGTGGATAAAGTAATAATTAATTCATTTTCTGAAGCACTCTACCAGAGGTGATGGATAGTGAAATTTTG
>NZ_LGSU01001128.1 GCF_002260545.1 Hydrocoleum sp. CS-953
CTATAATCTTTTAGAAGGCAAAGAATTAAACTTGTATAGATGTGTGATTAATTTTGTGCTTCTTACCAATTTACTTTAAAGATGTCACAAATAGTTTCAAACTTTAGATATGAAATAATTTCCTGAAATTACAGTATTGTCAAAGTTTTGAGCCGATAAAATATTAATTTTGACTTTTGACTTTTGACTTCCATGAAATAGTATTAGGTGGTAACTCCGACGAATTTCGTACTTGACTCCTAGAATTTTGTAGAACTTATATTGTTGAGAATGAAGAAAATTCTTACTTATATCATGTCCGGATAATTAGTGATAAAAAAAACTTTCTCCTTTTTATACTTTTTTTCTGCCTTCTTCCCTCCTGACTCCTGACTCCTTCCTTTTTATTTATAACCATTCAAACGGACATAATATTAGGTAGTAATAGCTAAAAACTGTAGATGGTATGACTTTAGATTGATATTTAATTCAAATGTTTTCACGAACTTACACCCCCCCAACTTGTACATTGAAAGTGAAAGTTAGAGGTTTAGCCTTGTTAACATGGTTTGGTATGCCAAGACAACAAAGGTTTAGCCTCAGCTTTGACGACCCCAGGGTATCTGAAGCAGAGCATATTAAAGTCAGAGGCGATCGCCGTGAACTGGATACTCTCCACGAAGTTGTTACTACTTATGTCCAAGAATTTCTCGATAACTCTCCCAATTTGCCTATAGAGATGGAAAATATGGGAGTAGAAAACGATAGCAATATACCATCAGAATATTCTGATACAAAAATTCAGGAAGATACCACTGAGGAAGATACCATTGAAACTGGTGATGCTAAAATTGTAAATCCTTATTCTCAACCTCCAATAAAGAATCAAAATATATATGTGCAACCACGGGATCTATTAACCCATGATTTATTTTTGGGATCTTTGGCAAATAAAGAATCAGGAAAATTTATTTCCCTGAGTATGCTACAATTATTTGACTTAGCGATCGCCCTAGATGAATCTCAAACAGATTTACAGACATTACCTCAGTTTCAGTCTAATAAGGAAGTTAAAGGTATTCCAGAATGGATGCGTACTGCCATACTCATTCTAATTACTGCTGGTTTAACCGCTGCTGGAATTAAACTCTATAACCGCTATGCAATAAGTCAGCAAAAGCAAAATGAAATTGCTACATCAGATTCGACAACCAATAATAATCAATCAATTCCTCCCCAGACATCTCCAACTCCCATCCCATTACCAACACCAACAGTACCTGCATCGCCATTACCGACGCCACCAACAAATTTACCAACAACAACAATAATCAAACCTTCTCCCATTCCCACACCATCTCCTTTATTTCCTAAACCAAGTCCTCCAGCACCACCTGCTCCCAATAACTTACCACCACCTGATTTTTCTGGCACTCCCCAAAATCAGGGAAATGCTACTACATTTGTTATTCCCCAAGCACCACCACTGACACCCCCGGCAATTCCTCCAGCAGCAATACCTAACTATGGAGTACCAGTACAACCTAGATTTCCTACACAACCGCCTCCGAGTCTGCAAACTCAACCTGCTCCAAATCAAGCTCCGTTACCAAATATTAATAGGAGAAGGGCACAACCTTATTTCGATGTGAGTCGTATTCCTGTAAATGTTCCGAGAGCAATTGATTTACCACCGTTGCAGGATGTAGATCCGGTTGCGGTGCGCGATATCCCAACTACTGTTGAACCTAGTAATGAAAGTAATCAAACAAAGAAGTCTAAATATACATTATTTGATCAAATTCCCCAAGTGGCAGAAGTGAGAGAATATTTCCAGAAAAGTTGGGAACCGCCGTCAGGATTAGATAAAGATTTACAATATAGTTTGTTATTAAATGGTGATGGTTCGGTGAAAAAGGTGACACCTATTAGTAGAGCATCGGTTGAGTTTTATGGTAATACAAATATGCCTCTAGAAGACCAAGCTTTTGTCTCTAATATTGAGGGTGGAAAGACTGCTAAAATTCGATTAGTTTTGAGTCGAGATGGTGAAGTAAAGACTTTTTTAGAGTCTTTGAATTAGTTTCTACTGGTGTGACACGTCTAAAATATTGGAATAGTAGGGACGGGTTCCAGTTTAATATAGAATCCGGATAATTGCTATAGCCAAGTCATTGCGACTGGAACGGAGTGGAAGGTTTGCGGAGCATTCCGGAACGGATAGCAATCTCAGAGGTTTCACGAGATTGCTTCCTATCGTCGATAGGGACGATTTTTCAACCGGATTCTATATAAATTAACGAGTTTAACCATCAGAGCAAATAAACCCACCCCAAAATCTAAGGCAGAAAATTAGCTGTGTCAGTCTACTACTGGTGTGATATACCTAAAATGTTGTAATAGTAGGGGCGGGTTCCAGTTTAAATTAACGAGATTTAACCATCAGATAAAATAAACCCGCCCCAAAATCTAGCGAGGTACAAAATTTTATTAAGTAAGCATCTTGCTTGTTACAGGCTGGAAGCCTGAACTGCAAGTAATTTTGGTAACACAAGCATCTTGCTTGTTAGAGGCTTCCAGCCTACAAGTAATTTTGGTAACACAAGCATCTTGCTTGTTAGAGGCTTCCAGCCTACAAGTAATTTTGGTAACACAAGCATCTTGCTTGTTACAGGCTGGAAGCCTGAACTGCAAAGATAGAGATTAATCCTCAAAAGTGCTGTAATATTCAGATACTTCGCTCAACAATTGAATTCCGACAGACTACTACTGGCACATCTACAGACATCTATCCTAAAATAGAGAAGTAATTTTATAATAAAATATTATGACTGTAAATGTCAAAGCCTTCTATCGAGCAACAGATCCTGGCGTTCCTCTGTTTATAGACAATGCAGAAATTGACAAAAAATACTACATTGACTTTTCCCCAGTCCGTGGCGGACAAGTTATCAAGAAATTAAAAAAAACTATTCTCTGGTCTACAGACAGACCTACTTGCCAATTGTTTACAGGACATATTGGTTGTGGCAAGTCTACCGAACTCTGGCGACTCAAGCAACAGTTAGAAGCAGAAAAATTTCACGTTGTCTACGTCGAGTCTGACAAAAATCTAGAAATGGGAGATGTAGATATCAGCGATATTCTTCTAACTATTGCGCAACAGGTGAGTGAAAGTTTGCAAAAGTGGGAAAAGCTTAACTTAAACGAACCTACAAAACTCAAAGGTATAGTTGAGGGAGCTATCAAAGTATTGCAGACAGAAATAGAAATATCCCCTCAAGTTGAACTTTCTTTTGGAATTGCCAAAATANAAAAATCTAGAAATGGGAGATGTAGATATCAGCGATATTCTTCTAACTATTGCGCAACAGGTGAGTGAAAGTTTGCAAAAGTGGGAAAAGCTTAACTTAAACGAACCTACAAAACTCAAAGGTATAGTTGAGGGAGCTATCAAAGTATTGCAGACAGAAATAGAAATATCCCCTCAAGTTGAACTTTCTTTTGGAATTGCCAAAATAACTGCCCAAGCAAAAGCTAGTCCTGAAGTTCGCAGTAAACTTAGAAACTTTCTCGAATCACGCACGGGTAATATCATTGAAACTATTAATCAAGAATTAATCGAACCTGCCAACAAAAAGCTGCAGCAGTATGGCAAAGAAGGATTAGTTGTCATTGTTGATAACCTGGATAAAGTCAATAGTGTGGCCAAAGATTGGGGGAGACCTCAACCAGAATATCTCTTTGTTGACAGGGGCGAACAACTGATGGGTCTCAACTGCCACCTAATTTATACTATTCCTCTAGCATTGAGATTTTCTAATGACTATGAAACATTAACCCAACGGTTTAAGAAAGAACTCCATGTATTGCCAATGGTGGCAACACATTTACGGGATGGTAGTGACTCTACTCAAGGAATGGAATTAGTTAGAGAGTTAGTGCTGGCAAGAGCATTTCCCGAATTAGACTCCCAGGAACGCTTGGCAAAAGTTACGGAAATATTTGACAGTCAAGAAACCCTAGATTATTTATGTCGTATCAGTGGAGGTCATGTTAGGAATGTACTGCGAATAGTTAATGAAGCTATTATGGAAGAAGGGGAGTTTCCCATCTCCGGTGCTAGTGTTGCCAGCGTAATTAAAACTTTTCGTAATCAGCGACTTTTAGCTATAGATGACAAAGAGTGGGAGTTATTGCGCCGAGTTGTGCAAACACAAAAAGTAACAGGAGATGATGGATACCAAACTTTAATTCGGAGTATGTTTGTTTATGAGTATCAAGACGATGGAGGTTCTTGGTTTGATGTTAATCCTTTGTTAAAAGATGCACCGGAGTTGCAGAGTTTGGAGTAGTAGGGGCGGGTTTGCCCGTTAAATTAACGAGCTTTCACCTAAAGTTAGATAAACCCGCCCCCCAATTGATGTAACGCACAATTTTAATAGTTTTGTGGAATGGGCATCTTGCCCGTTCCTGATATTTTCGGACAGGCAGGAACAGGCAGGATGCCTGTCCCACCAAGAGATTGCTTCATTCCACTCCGTTCCATTCGCAATGACATTTCAAATAGTTGTCGTTGCATAAATGCAGGATGATTGTAATAGTTTTGTGGAATGGGCATCTTGCCCGTTCCTGATATTTTCAGACAGGCAGGAACAGGCAGGATGCCTGTCCCACCAAGAGATTGCTGCATTCCACTCCGTTCCATTCGCAATGACATTTCAAATAGTTATATCAAAAATTTATGTCTACCAACTTAGAAGTTAACAATCAAAAATTATTACAGAAATTACTTCGAGGCATGGAATTGTCTCAAGGCAAATTTCGGTTATTTTTAGCTCGCTGCAATAATCTTAGTCAGCGTCAACGCCTAATTCAACAACTCCAGTCATCTTTTTCTGGAAATTTAGCAGAGTTGCAGTTAGATGAGTCAGTAAGAGAACTTTATGCTACTATTGGCCAACAATTAGGAGAGCAACAGCCAGATGCTTTTATGGTTTGGGGTTTGGAGTCGGTAGCAGATATTGATAAACTGCTAGTGTCCATGAGTTTAGTCTTAGACGAGTTTAGAAAAAACTTTCATTTCCCAATACTTTTATGGATAGATCAAGAGGTTTCCCGAAAGTTCATTCGGTTAATTCCTGATTTTGAAAATAGGACAAGTCTAACTGTATTTGAAACTCCCACTNGCCAGATGCTTTTATGGTTTGGGGTTTGGAGTCGGTAGCAGATATTGATAAACTGCTAGTGTCCATGAGTTTAGTCTTAGACGAGTTTAGAAAAAACTTTCATTTCCCAATACTTTTATGGATAGATCAAGAGGTTTCCCGAAAGTTCATTCGGTTAATTCCTGATTTTGAAAATAGGACAAGTCTAACTGTATTTGAAACTCCCACTCAAGAATTAATTGATTTTATTCAGCAGACGAGTGAGAGTGTTTATCAGAAAGTTTTAGAAAGTGGCGCAGGAATATTTTTGCATAATGCTGACCTGGGTTTAGCAGAATCTACTTATCAAGAATTGTTAGATTCAAGGCAAGAATTGGCAAGTAGAGGAATCAGTTTAGAGCCAGAATTAGAGGCGGGTTTAGAATTTGTTTTAGGTAGAGCAGCAGATAATTATGAGGAAATAGCCTTAGACCATTATCAACGGAGTCTCGAACTTTGGCAAAAACTTAATAACCCCTTGCGAGTCGCTCATACTAATTATTATTTTGGTTTATGGTGGCGTTTTTATGCGGTTAAACATAGAGCAGAAAAAAATATGGCTTGTGAGAAAGCTTGCTCTTATTTTCAAAAGTTAATAGAAGGGTTTGAGGCAATTAACCGTCCAGACTTAGTTGCTAAGTTTATCAATGCTTGGGGAGAAGTTTTGCAGACTTTGGAGCGTTGGGATGAGTTGGAGGCTGTTGCGAATAAGGCAATAGAATTACATAAAACCTATTCATATCCATTTAGACTAGCTCGTGCCTACAATTTTTTAGCCGAAGTTGAACTAGCCAAAAGTAACTATAAACAAGCCAAAAAACTTTCTCAAACTGCTCTAGAAATTTTCAATAAAACCTTAAATGCTCTATCTCCTCAGACCTCAGAAAAAGACAAAATAATTTTTGATTGGGAAAAGTATTCTCGTCTAGGGAGATATTTATTTTCTTTGGCAAAAGCCGAAAAAGGTTTAGGCAAAATTCAATCAGCAATAGACAATTTTGAACAAGCTAAAAATACAACCAACCCTAAATATAACCCTGAATTTTACATTGATATTCTCACAAAATTACGAAATATTTATTACCAACAAACAGAATATCTTAAAGCTTTTCAATTCAAGCAAGAACAACAAAAAATAGAACAACTATTTCGATTTCAAGCATTCATTGGTGCGAATCGCTTGGGAGATAGACACCAGAATATCAACCCTGCTTTACCTAAGCTTAATCACCGAAATATCACTCAAGAAATTGCTGCATTAGGACGACAATATGATGTAAAAAAATTGCTAGAAAGAATTAGTCGCCCTGAATATAAACTCATAGTTATTCATGGGCAATCAGGAGTTGGTAAAAGTTCTATTTTACAGGCTGGATTAATTCCTGTTTTAGAGCAAAAATTAATTGATAATCGTGATGCGGTGGTGGTTTTGCAGCGAGTTTATGTGCATTGGATTTCCGAATTGGGGCAACGTTTAGCTGAACAATTGCAAATAACTCAAAATTTAGCAGTTAATTCAGAGAGTCTAAGCTCGGCTGAGGCAATTTTTTCTCAGTTAGAAAATAATGATAAATTCAATCTACTGACAATTATTATCTTTGACCAATTTGAGGAATTTTTCTTTGAAAATAGCGAACAAAGGGATAAACTAGAATTTGCTCAGTTTCTCCAAAAATGTTTAAATATTGATTATGTGAAAATTGTTTTATCTCTGCGGTCAGATTATATTCATTATTTATTAGAGTTTAATCGCTTGGGAAATTTGGAGTTTTCGGAGCTGTTTTAGAGAATGCCAACTTGGAAAATGCTAATTTGGAAAATGCTCAGTTGGATGGTGTTAACCTCAAGGGAGCGACATTAAAACAAGCTAA
>NZ_LGSU01001129.1 GCF_002260545.1 Hydrocoleum sp. CS-953
GGGGGTACTAGATATCTCCCAACATCCCATCATAAAATCAATTATTACTCATTTTTTATCAATTCCTTCTCCTGATAACCTATTTTCTGGAGATACGGTTAGGGCATCTATAAGCCTTAACGACAAAAGTTTCCAAATTTTAGATAGGGTTGCCCTAGTCTAAACCCCAGTAAACAAAAAATCCTATGTAATTTATCATAATAATTAAACCATTGTGTCAACTGATATCAAATTGCATCAAATATTGACTCAGCTAAATTATGATTTTTCAAAGTAGTTGCCAATTTTCAAACCTCTTTTTGAATTTTTTCCTAAGTTAAAAACCTGCTGCAAATTTATCTAAATTATCTAACCGCCATCTAGCATCAAGTTGGCGGTTTGTTTGTAATTCTAAAATTCTTATTCCACTACTTGGTAAAGGATTTAAAAGTTGTTGTAATTCCTTCCAGGAAAATATTTTTTGATGTTCTAGACCATAAGTTTTACATAAATCAGCAAAATTAATATCTTGGGGAGTAGCAAAAAATTCTGTAAAAGGTGGTTCAAATTTAGCTATGGGCAACATTTCAAAAATTCCGCCTCCTTGATTATTAATCAAAATAATAGTTAAATGACCAACTAATTTATTTCTCAGTAAAAAACCATTGGTGTCATGTAAAAGTGCTAAATCTCCTGTTAACATGACACTACTTTGATTAGAATGAGCTATACCTAAAGCTGTTGATAAAGTACCGTCTATTCCGTTTGCACCTCGATTGAAAAATGGCTGAATTTGGGAATTATTCGGAACCCAGAAAAATTCTACATCTCTAACTGGCATACTATTAGCAATAAATATTGGTGTATTTTTTGGTAATGTCTGAGATATTAACCAAGAAGTTTTAGGTTCTAATATCTGATTTATTGCTGACATTTGTTTGTCAATATTTTCTCTAATTTTTGCTTCATAGTTACACCATAAATTCAAGTAATTTATATCAGAGTTATCCAGGGTAATTTCAGGAGTAAAAATTTTTGCTAGTTGTTCTACTGAGATTCGTAAGTGAGTTGTCTTGCCATGAAGCGGATCGAAGTTATGGTCACTTTTGTCAATAATTAATCTGTAGGAATTAGTTGCTTGTAGCCAACTTCTTAGTTGTTTACTTGTTGGTAATTCTCCGATTTGTAAGACTATTTCAGGAATGAGTTTTTCTGCTAATTTCTGATTTCTTAAAATTAAATCATAAGTGCTAATTAAATAGGGATTTAACTGGGAGTAGTTTCTTAGAGGCGATAAACCTTCGGCTAAAACAGGGAAGTTTAAAGTTTGGGAAATTTTAGCGATCGCCTGACAATAGACTTCAGGTTTTTCTGGTTGTGCTAAACCTGCAATTATAATCCCTTGCTGATATTTAAGTTGATTTTTTAAGAGTTCTATTAAGTCAAAATTTGGGATAAATTCTGTTGTGCAAATAGGCTTGACAGCAGCAAAAAAGTTTTGGGATAATTTTGATTCTAAGGCGATAGCTTCTGGTTGGGGTATGGGTGATAAAGGGTCTCGGAAGGGAATATTAAAATGCACAGGTCCGGGTTTAGGAAAGCAGGTTTTTTCCCAACCATAAATAACTGTTTGTCTTAAATATTCCAGTCTTTTTAATTCTACTGAAGGTAAACTTAGTTCAATTTGCCAGTTTGGATAATTGCCATATATTTTAACTTGATCGATTGTTTGACCAGCATGACAATTTCGTAATTCTGGGGGTCTATCTGCGGTTAAAACTAATAGTGGGATACGACTTTCTTTGGCTTCTATTATAGCTGGATAAAAATTAGCTACAGCGGTACCAGATGTGCAAACTATAACTACAGGTTTATGATTTTTTTTTGCTATTCCTAGGGCAAAAAATGCTGCTGAACGTTCATCAAGAATGGGAATAGTTTCAATTTTGGAATGGGTAGCGAAGGCGAATGTTAGAGGTGTAGAACGAGAACCGGGACTGATAATTGCTATGGTTAATCCTAAATGTTGTAGTGTTTCTACTAAAATGGATGCCCATACTGTATTGATATTTATAAAATCAATTGACATTGTTAAGTTGTGAATCTTGAATAGTAATACGTCAAGCCAAAAAGGTTTAAGACAGTATTGAATAACTGAAAGAAACAATAGAATATTAGTAAGGGAATAGTAAAAAATAAATTATCCAATTTTTGAACTAGACCTAATTTGTGTTGCTCCCTATATTTCCTACTCCCTACTCCTTAAATTCAGGGTAATTGTATATTTTTTAATTTGGAAGTCCCTAATTAATCTTCTACCTTCTGTTATCTCTAACTGCTTCTGTCCTAAACTTGAATTTTTGACTTTTTCTTTCTATTTTTGAATCCTTTACTTTTTGACCTCTGCTGTAATACTTCTGGTGGCGGACCATAATCTCCATCAGAAAAATATTGTCGTTCTACTATATGTTGGGATTCTACTTCAATCCATAGACGCGCTCCCCCGGCTTGACTTTTATTTGGTTGATGGGGTTGATAAACTATTTGGCAAGGTCCCTTAATTTTCAGAGCATGGCAATAATCCTTTTTATCTCCAACTTTTACAGCAACTGCGGGATAGGCAGTGCCATTATCTCGGTTGTAATCTATTGTTTTTCGCAGAACATGAATAAAAGTATTGCCTGTACGTTTATTTTTGTTCCAAGTTCCTTCAGGACCACGACTACCTGGTATAATGTCTGGCATTCCACGATGATTAAGGGGAATCATCCAAATTCTTTCGACTTTATAAGCGCCGATGACTCGGCCTTGATTGAGTAGTGTTCGTAATCTACCTGTTGATATATTCAGTAGAAATGCTGCTTGTGTTGTACGTACTGATGAGGTGGTCATAACTACAACGTCTTAGTTTTAAATTATATATACCTATTATATTTAATATAATAAAACATATTACTTTAAATAATAGACTTGTCGGTAAATAAGTAGTCGTGCTTTTAGGAATTTCCTAGTTGAGAGAGGGAACAGGAAACACTTAACTGAGGATAGGGAGAAATAATTGAGAATTTATGGATAATATTGAAGATGTAGAATAAAGTTTGTAATTAATTTTGCATGAGCACTTAAAAGGAAAAAATCGCTCAAACCTAGACAGAGCAAAAATTCCCAGCTCTTTTGAGTTCTAAATAGCTATAATCCTTACAGAACAAGCTTTTTGGGGATTTTTTAAGTTATAAAGCAACAAGTCTAATTTTTAATTGAGTCAGAAAAGTAAAAAAGTAATCAGAGTTAAGAGAAAAATATTTTGGCTTTACTATCAAAAGAAAAACAAAATAGGAAAAAATTCAATTTGAGGTGATATTTTTCCCTATTTCTTATTCCTAGTGAACCAGTTCCCTTTGGGACTATCGCTATTTTTTTTCTATCAACAAAATTTCCCCTTCATTCCTTTTTTATTGCCTTGTATTAACAACTAATTTAAAAGCAAAATCAATTATTATTTGCTAAGAAGTGTTAAAAAAAANTAAAATTTACGGACCAAAAGGTATTGGTGCTATTTATGTGCGTCGTCGTCATCCCAGAGTAAAGTTAGCGCCTCAAATACATGGGGGAGAAAACGAAGCCGAAAACCAGTTCCCTTTGGGACTATCGCTATTTTTTTTCTATCAACAAAATTTCCCCTTCATTCCTTTTTTATTGCCTTGTATTAACAACTAATTTAAAAGCAAAATCAATTATTATTTGCTAAGAAGTGTTAAAAAAAAATGCTTTCGAGCAATTCTTTATCTGTCCTGATGACTTCTATCTATCGCGTTTCTCAAGCATCGGAGGTACAGTGGTTTTTCTCCTCCCGTACTCTTTAAAACAAAGGAATGTCGATATCTCTCTCTTTGTGGGAATTGCTATAATTATTTATAACTCTTCAACTGCACATGATATTACAATTAGACCTACAGAATGTGCATTTCAAACTAAAGCTTTCAATAAAGTCTGAAGTTTTAGTTGAACTTCTGCCAATTCTTTATCTGGTTTAGAACCAGTAACTATACCTGCACCAGCATAAAGTCTAGCATGGTCTCCATTTATTAAAGCTGACCTAATACCTACAGCAAATTCCCCATTTCCTTGATGATCTATCCAACCAATTGGTGCTGCATAAAGTGAGCGATCAAAAGTTTCAAAATTCTGTATTTGTTCTTGAGCAATATCTCTAGGAAATCCTGCCACTGCTGGTGTGGGATGAAGTTCTGCCAATATTTCTAAAAGATGAATATTTTGAGAAATTTCTGCTGTAATTGGTGTCCATAAATGTTGAATATTTGATAATTGTAGTAAATGTGGTTGAGATGAGTAATTGGGTTTTAATCCTAAATCTTGTAGACGTTTAATAATAAAATCTATGACAAATTGATGTTCTCGTAAATCTTTTTCACTAGATAATAAACTATTGGCTAGTTTGGCATCTTGACTGGGAGTTTTACCTCTAGGTGCGGAACCTGCTAAAGCATCTGCAATTAACTGATTATTCTTAATACTAATTAAGCGTTCTGGACTTGCACATATAAAATTTTGACCGTTGCCATTACTGGTAGAAATTACATAGCAGTCTGGATAAAAGAATCGCAAGTTATTTAAGGATTTGATTAAGTTAAAATTCGTTTGAGAATATATATCTATGGCGTGAGCTAAAACAATTTTTCTTAAAGAATTTGAGTTGATTAAGTCTAGAGCTGAAGCAACTGATTTTTTAAATTCTTGTAAATGATTGACGTTGATTTTCCGAAGTTTTTTATAAGGTTTAGTTAAAGTTGATAAATGAGTATTTTTTATCTGGGTTATTTGCTGGAATTTATCCCAAATTTTCTGGGAAATATTTTCAATGTTAATAGAGATGCTGATAACTGTATTAATTACAAGTATATTGTGGTTATTTGTCTGAGCTATTTGCCACTTTGGTAGAAATATTGTTGCTGAAGGAAAGTGAGGATTTATAGATAATTTTTGTTGGTAATTCCCATTTTGATGAAAGTTGTTGAGATTGGTTTGACTCTGTTTTTCAAAGAAAGTAAAACTACAAAAAAAGTGGGGACCTGCATAAGGTAAATGTGTCGCACCTATAGAAATTGTATTATTCAAACATGATTGAATAAAAGATTGAGCCTGCGCAAAACGATTCCCACTTTTCACAGTCAAGTGAGTAGCACCGTCAATAGCAGCGATAGCCAAGCTATTTTTGTAGAGATTTTTTTCTCCAATCCCTTGTTTTTCTAAATAAAAATGTAGTTGATGTGGTTCACAAATTTCTTGCAATATTGCTAGGGGATCTACCGGTAATATTTCCAGAGAAATACTGACTATTTTTTTCTGCACCTTGTCTGTTAATGTCTGTTGACAATTGAACAGAAATTGATGCAGGTCTTGGCAGTTTTGAAACAGATTAACAGAAGTTGGTATTACAGACATGAAAATAAGAATAGCAAATTTTCACTGAATCAGAGAGAGTGATTGGTGGGGCTGTCCAATTCCGGACAGTGGCCAAAGTTATCCCCTAGCATTAATTAACATTAGACCTTTTTTCACATCCCTTTTGTGACGATAGGGGATAGGGGATTATTCAGGCAAGTCGAAAGCCTAAATCAAGTCAAATGTAAAGTAAAAATAAATTACGTTATTTTTTGTTAAGATTTTGGTCTTACTGGCAAATTAAAGTGGTAAGAGATTAGAAATTGTTGTTAATAAACAATATTTCTGGATAATATTTATCATTGTTTTTAGGGTTAGTATTGAGCTTTTTCTGGGGAATGCTATACAAACAGCTTTAAAGAGTTAAGCAATTACTAAGATTAGCTGATGACCAATAAATAGGTTTATGCCTCTCTTTTCAAGGGAATAAAAAAGAAATTTCATCTTTCAAGTCTCCGGCTTTCCTACGGAATGCTGCGCAAACAGCTAGAGGTACTGATAACTGATAACTAATAACTAATAACTGATATGACAGCTCAAGTAGTAAATAAGTCTGATAAAAAATTATGGTTAGCTGCCATTAAACCACCTATGTATACTGTAGCAATTATGCCGATATGGGTAGGAACAGCAATAGCTTTATGGGAAAAAAATGGGATTGATTGGTCTATTTTTTTAACCTTTATCACATCGGCAATTTTAATTTTAGCTTGGGAGAATATTAGTAATGATGTGTTTGACTCGGAAACAGGTATTGATAAAAATAAACACCATTCTTTGGTGAACCTGACTGGGAAGAAAGACTTGATTTTTTGGCTAGGTAATCTATGTTTATTTTTAGGTATTTTGGGAATTGTAATAATTAGCTGGTGGTTGCAAGATTTAACTGTAATTGGATTAATATTGCTGTGTTGTGTTTTAGGATATGTTTATCAAGGTCCTCCGTTTAGATTAGGGTATCAAGGTTTAGGAGAAATTCTCTGCTTTTTTGCTTTTGGTCCCTTGGCAATTTCTGCTGCTTACTATAGTCAAACTAAAGCTTGGTCAATCACCAGTTTAACTGCATCAATAATTATTGGAATTACTACGACTATTATTCTCTTTTGTTCCCACTTTCATCAGGTAGAAGATGACTTAGCAGCAGGAAAGCGATCGCCTATTGTGAGAATGGGAACTAAGGTAGGTTCTCAAGTATTAAATTGGTCTTGCGGGATTGTTTTTGTATTAATTTCTATTTGTGTAGGTTTAGGATTTTTCCCAGTTTGGACTCTATTAAGTTTTGCTGGTTTGCCTTTTGCTATTTATTTATGTCGTCACGTTAGTAATCATCACGACCAACCAGAAAAAGTTAGTAACTGTAAATTTATTGCAGTTTATCTACATTTTTTTAGTGGGTTACTATTTGGCTTAGGATTTGTTCTGTAAATCTCAAAATAAGGGAATAGGGAATAGGGAATAGTTAAGAGTCAAGAGTCAAGAGTTTAGGGGAATTATAGAGAATATCCTCAAAATAATGGTTTCTTGATTCCTCTGCCTCGCGTTAAGCTGTTAAGCATTTAAACCACATATTTGTTATATACCTAGTTAAGAATACAATCCTTATTAATTATGAATTAAAATAAGGATTGCAT
>NZ_LGSU01000113.1 GCF_002260545.1 Hydrocoleum sp. CS-953
AAACAATTAAACCTACTGGTTTATCTTTTTCCATTACAAGCTTATGACATACAAACTGAGAATAATTAGTAATAAAACTACGGAGTTTTCGCTGAAAATCTCCTTTTGTCTCACCATTTTTTTTACTCCAAAAATAATCAGTAAGCTGGTTGATTTGATTTATCAGTACAGATTGAAGATTGATTTGATTTGAACCTGCTAATCGCACAGGTTGATATGTAGTGCTTCTGCGAATTTCATCTAGGTTAATAATGAGGTTACTAGGATTAGTTATTTCTAGCTGAAAAATTTTATAGATTTCATCGGCTTTGTTGCATGAAAGTGCTAGAAGCATTATAAAATAAGGGTTTTTCAAGAAAATCTATAAATGAGAAAGTCCTGCCCTGTAAGGGTTTCAGGATATTAGTGCAACAAAGCCAGTTCGATCTATAATTTTTAGAGAAATCAGATCATTAAGTAATACAATAAATTTAAGGTAAATCTTGCAAAAATAATCTATTAAGCTCAATGAAGTACGGAAGTTATTATAGTGTTACGTTGAAAGAATCAATTGGCAAAGGTCGTGGTGTTTTTACAGAAGAGGAAATCCCTGCTGGGGCACTTGTGCTAGTGGAACCTGTATTGATACTATCAGATTTTGAACAAATGGAATCAAATGCACTGCTCGACTATCTCTTTCAAATGGGAGATTTAAAAGGTGTCTCATTAGGAATTGGTACATTTAGCAACCACTCAGACAACCCCAATATGCAGGTCAAACGCTTGGTAGATGAAGAAAGGTCTGAGTTTTATGCTTTGCGGGATATCGCTATTGGAGAAGAACTGACCCATAAGTATGTAAGGAAGTTGTGGTTCTCTCCAGCATAAAAAATTAGCAGGACTTACGCAAAATATCTAATCGCAGACCATTTTTAGGGACAAACCCAGGAAAGCTTTTCATCCACGCTTTAAAAAGGCCTGGATGAAAAGCTCTCGTCCTTTTTTCGTAAGTCCTGATTAGGTTTTTGATCTCTGATATTTCAGCAGACCACTATTCAAGTCCTCAATTAGACTATCTATTGGATCGTTAAAACCGATAGATAATCTAATCAAACTATCCGTAATTTTTAATGATTCTCTATCCTCCTCTGATAAATAGTAGTAGGTAAAAGGTGCAAGCTGTTCGATATAAGTTTCTGCAGAACCAAAATTGGAAGCAATATATGGAATTGTCAAATTATCAATAAATTCAGAGGTCTCATTTTTTGAAAGTTTAAGTTCAAAAGTTACAACACCACCATACCCATTAGTAAAATATTTCTGGGCTAGTTCCCGATGAGGATGAGAGTCCAACCCCAAATAATATACCTTAGAAACCAAAGGGTGTGAATTTAAAAACTCTGTCAGTTTCTTACCAGCAGCATTCAAATACTCCATTCTCAACCGAAATGTTTTCAAATGTTGACTCAGTGTAAACACATCTCGAGTGCTAGGAATTGCTCCAGTAATATTCCTAAAGGTTCTGATTTTATCGATCGTTTCTTTTTTCCCTCCAACACTTCCCAGTATCAAATCTGCATGACCGTTGAGATATTTAGTACAGCTATGAATCACTAAATCTGCTCCCCATAAACAGGGTTTAAAGTTATGGGGACTCGCCAAGGTACTATCAACAACTAGAAGCGTATCGGGAGGTAAGAACTCTCTAATTTTTTCAATATCTGCTAGGTAAAGATTAGGGTTAGAGGGCAGTTCGAGGAACAGAAGATTAATCTCTGGACTGGCTTGTTCCAGTGCAACCATAAACTCAGATAGATCTACGTTATCAAAAACTAATGTTTTTAACTTAATTTTTTCAAGATTCTCAAAAACACGTCTGGTGTTTTTATAAAGATAACAAGTTGTAGCGAAATAGCCTTGAGGTTTGGCAAAAGTCATTAGCGTGCTGTAGATAGCACTCATCCCACTAGGAAAGATTAAGCAATCTTCAACCTCGCTGAGTTGAGCCAATCTTTTCTCTACTTCTTCCCAATTTGGATTATGATATCGACCATAACGGCCTTTGACGATCGAGCCTTCATGCAAAGCTTTGACATAAGATTCATAATCATCATAAAAGTAGGCTGTATTTTGATAAATGGGTGTTAAAATTGAGTTGGTGTAGGATTCAGGATTTCGGGCTTTACTCACTGTCTTTTGCTCCTGGAATTTTGCACTTCTATACTT
>NZ_LGSU01001130.1 GCF_002260545.1 Hydrocoleum sp. CS-953
TACTCCAGGGAAACGCTCCATGAATCCTTGGACAGAGTTAATTTGACGCTCTGGTAGTACCTTTTTTTCTCCGAGAGCTACCTCTAAAAAAAGTTGCCCGAAAATCATAACTTCCTCTACTCATAATTTTCATATTCTAGTTACTCGACCTCTTAAAATTTGACTGGCAAAATAAGTAAATTGCTATGTATTTTTGGTATACTGAGGATATAATTCAACCAAAATGTTTATTACTTACCGAAAAATCAAGGTTGAAAGCCTCTCTTTTCAAGGAGAAAAAAAGAAAAAAATTTCCTTTAAATCAATCCTTCTATCACAGAAGAGGTCATTTCAGTTATCAGTTATCAGTTATCAGTACCTCTGCAATAAGGAGTCTTGACATTAAGGAATAGTCTCTTTTTTTATCTCTTTAAAAAGGGAGGCACATACCCACAATTTTTCGGTAATAATTAATAATTAATTATTAATTATTTACGCACTGCTTCTAGTAAACGAGAATAATAGAAACTGGTGCTGGTCATTGTTTTTCTTTGGATAGAAAAACCATTACTTTCAATAATTTTGATAATATCTGCTTCTTGATGCTGATAAGCACGAGTAGTTTTGCTTGGACCAGGAAATAATTCTCNCTAAATTCAAAATTATGCCGAAAAGCTTCTAGTAAACGAGAATAATAGAAACTGGTGCTGGTCATTGTTTTTCTTTGGATAGAAAAACCATTACTTTCAATAATTTTGATAATATCTGCTTCTTGATGCTGATAAGCACGAGTAGTTTTGCTTGGACCAGGAAATAATTCTCCTACTTTTTTCAATATAGTTAAAGCTAAAGTTTTTGGGGCAAAACTAATAATTAACCGTGACTCTGCTAGAGATATTAAATGATTAATCATAGCTGCAATTTGGTCTTGAGGATAATGGATCAAAACATCTAAACAAACAACTGTATGATACTTACCACTTAAAGCTTCTAAGTCTTGAGCCACAAAATTAATATTATCTATACTGATTAAACTAGATTTCGCACGCTGATAAGCCTCGGATACCATTTTTTCTGAGATATCACTACCATAAATAATTGATCCAGCTTGAGCTAAGGGAATACTTAAACTACCAACCCCACAACCAGCATCACATATTGATAAGCCTGATAAATTATCATCTGCTTGTAGCCAACTGAGAACTGTATCAACGGTTTGCTGATGTCCTTTCCTAATATCTAACTGTACCTTGTTTACTTGACCATCCCCATAAATTCTGCGCCATCGGTCAAAACCAGTTGAATTAAAATAATCTCTGACAATAGTTTTATCGTCTGTTTTTGTCATTTCTCTTCTTAATGTTATAGTGATTCTCAAGCAAGCTTACAAAACTTTATATTACATCAAAGTTGGCTTTGATATGACCAATTCCTAATAAGTAGCCCATCAACTGGGGTACTAAAAACTGGACTTGATTATTATGCCTTACTTCGGAGCAAAAAAAATTGTCACCATTAAAATTTGATTGCCCAACTCAGTTCTGAGAAATGCTCAACAGACTAAGTTTATTGACTTTTATTACTATAACCTGTATAATTAATACTCTTTTACCAGCTCAGGCCGAAAAGTTGCGAGTTGGTGTAGCTGGATCGCCTCCTTTTGTAATTCAGGATAATTTTTTCCAAGGTATTAGTGTTGAAATTTGGCAAGAACTAGCTCTATCGGAAGAACTAGAGTACGAATTTATCCCACAAGATAGTGTGGCTAGTAGTATTGACAGTATAACTAAAGGAGAACTAGATGTTATTATTGGGCCGATAAGTATAACTTCCGATCGCTTAGAATTAGAAAAAGTTACTTTTACTCAACCCTATTTTCTTGCCAATATTGGTTTGTTAATTACTGCTGAGAGACCTACTGTCTGGAGTAGAATTAGACCTTTTTTTGGCCTGGCTTTTATTTCTTCAGTTTGTTTATTAATAGTTCTATTATTTATAGTGGGTAATCTTTTGTGGTTAGCTGAAAGACGGCAAAACACTGAACAATTTCCTAAAGATTATTGGCATGGAGTGGGTAATGGTATGTGGTTTGCTGTGGTAACTTTAACTACGGTGGGATATGGCGATCGTACTCCAATTACTAAAGCTGGGCGTATTATTGCTGGGGTATGGATGGTTGTTACTATGGTGACAGTTTCTTCTCTGACTGCTGGTATAGCTACTACTTTAACTCTTTCTTTGTCTAATCAAAGAGTTGTAGAGTTTAGTTCTCCTGAAGATATTAAGGATGCTAGAATTTCGGTAGTTAAAGGTTCTACTGGAGAAAGATGGGCAGAGTTTTATGGAGCGCGTATTAGTCAGACTGAGAGTTTGATAGATGCAATTAATTTACTCAAGTCAGATGAGGTGGATGGTGTGGTTTTTGATGTTCCTGCTCTTCAGTATTATTTACATAATCATCCTAAAGAACGTTTGAAGTTATCTCCAGTTTATTTTGCTAGTGAAGCTTATGGTTTTATTATTTCTCCTGATCGCCCTTTTCTCAACAATATTAATATTAAAATTTTAGAAATGAAGGAAAATGGCAAGATTAAGGAGATAAAGTCTAAGTGGTTATCTTATTCTAAGAGGAAGAGAATAGGGAGCATTGATTAATTGATAATTGATAATTGATAATTGATAATTCTTTCAAGGAAAACCAAGAGGATTGAAGAGAAATATCCTAGCACTTTTTTTCTCTTGAAATAGAAGGCTTTATACCTTAATTTTTCGGTAAAAATAGGAATAATATACACTCTAATTTTTATTACCTGTAAATGAATGATATTCTTCTGTGCTAGACACAGATTTTGCCACGGATAGCTCACAATAGTTTTGCCACGGATGAACGGATTATTAAGCAGTTTTATCTTGATTATAGTCTAGATTAAATAAAGCATTAATTAACCATGATCGAAAAGTTTTATTATCTGTAAATTGACGATATTCTGCTGTATTAGACAGGGATTTTACTACGNACGGATTATTAAGCAGTTTTATCTTGATTATAGTCTAGATTAAATAAAGCATTAATTAACCATGATCGAAAAGTTTTATTATCTGTAAATTGACGATATTCTGCTGTATTAGACAGGGATTTTACTACGGATAGCTCACACAGATTTTGCCAGGGATGACGGATTATTAAGCGCTTTTATCTCCCTCGTAGTCGAGATTAAATAAAGTATTAATTAACCACTATCGCCAATTTTTATTATCTGTAAATTGAGGATATTATTCTGTGCTAGACAAGGATTTTGCCACGGATGAACGGATTATTCAGCAGTTTTATCTTGATTATAGTTAAGATTAAATGAAGCATTAATTAACCATTCTCGAAAGTTTTATTATCTGTAAATTGACGATATTCTTGTAAATGTTCGCGAATATAACGTCTTAATTCTTGACTGAATTTATTTTCAAAGGTAAGTTGAGCATTTTGCGGGTTACTATAATTTCTAGCATTTTGATATTTTCCATCTTCTCTGACTTTTTCTGGCAACTCTTCTAAGAAAAATTTCCACGTTTTATCCTCATTTTGCCACGGATCGTTCACACAGATTTTGCCACGGATACATAGATTATTAAGCTGTTTTATTTTGGTTATAGTCGAGATTAAATAGAGTATTGATTAACCATTCTCGAAAATTTTTATTGTCTGTAAATTGACGATATTCTTCTAGATGTTCCCGAATATAACGTCTTAATTCTTGACTGAATTTATTTTCAAAGGTTAGTTTAGCATTTTGCGGGTCGCTATAATTTATAGCATTTTGATATTCTCCATCTTTTCTGACTTTTTCTGGCAACTCTTCTAATAAAAATTTCCACGTTTTATCCTGATTTTGCCAAACAATACTACCACCGAAGCGGTTATTAAATTCTTGGATTATTTGACTGATTTTATCTGACTTATTTTCAGAATTTCCCCTAACAATATTTTCGGCAATGGGAGACAAAGTATTTTTCCTAGTTAAACTAATACTTTGACTTCCTAAAAGTTCTACTCGATAACTCTCAATATCCACACTATTAATAATTCCTGCTGACAAATCATAATTATCTAATTTTGGCAACTTACTAAATAACAATTTCAGAAAAGTATTTAAACTTTCCCAATCAGAATTTTTAAAACTTTTCACCTGCACCAAAAATTGATAATTTCTGACAAAACTTCTAGCTTTATTCTGAAACTCTATTTTTTCCTCCTCCTCTAAATTATTCTGATAATTTTCCACACAAATATCTAAGACTGGCTCCCAATTTTCCCGCGACTCACTACTCACAAACTTACTCATAAATTCCTGTACATCTTCTGGAGAATAAATATGAAACTTTGCCAAACTATCTTCTAAGTCGTGGAGGCGATCGCTATTTGTTTCCTCACTTAAAATAGTGGTTTTGTAATAAGGTTCAAAAGCTTTCTGAATTTCATCGGCAGAATTTACAAAATCCAAAACAAAAGTATCTCTTTTTCCCTCACAAGAACGGTTTAACCGAGACAAAGTTTGTATGGCTTTTACATCAGATAAAACTTTATCCACATACATAGTATGCAGCAACGGTTCATCGAAACCAGTTTGATATTTATTTGCAACAATTAAAAATCTATATTTATCCTCTTTAAAAGCTTTTGCAATCTTATCCCCAGAAAAACCATTCATAGAATACTCATCTTCCTTTTTGCCGTCTATTTCTTTACTGCCAGAAAAAGCAACAATAGTTTTATACTTAGAATTGATTTTGCTCAAATATTTGTCGAAAGCTAATTTATAATAAATCGCACTTTTAATACTATTACTAACAACCATTGCCTTGGCTTTTCCATTAATTTTTCCCTTGGAAATTACGTTTGATAAAAAATGCTCAATCATCACTTCTGCTTTTTTGGCGATATTCTCTGGATGCTCCTCCACATATCGTTTTAATTTCTTTTTTGCCTGTTTAATATTAAATTCTGGGTCGTCTATAATTTTCTTCTGCAAACGACAATAGGTTTTATAAGTCGTATAATTCTGCAAAACATCTAGAATAAATCCTTCCTTAATTGCTTGTTTCATTGAATAATTATGGAACGGATAAAATTTCCCATCTGCCGGATTTTTGACACCAAATAATTCTAAAGTTTTATTTTTTGGCGTGGCAGTAAAGGCGTAATAATTGGCGTTTGGGCAAGGTTTTTGCGACTCGATAATTCGGATTATTTTATCTTCGGTGGTTTCCTCCTCTTCGGAATCTTCTTTACTCAAAGATTCGCTCATTTTTGCTGCACTTTTGCCCGTTTGGCTGGAGTGCGCTTCGTCGATGATAATGGCAAAATTTTTATCGGCTAAAGATTGAATTTCCTCGACGACGTAGGGAAATTTTTGCACCGTTGTAATAATAATTTTGCTGCCTTTTTCCAAAGCTGACTTTAATTGTTTACTGCCTCCGGTAATTGCTTCGACGACTCCGGCGGTTTGCTCAAATTGTTGAATATTTTCCCTAATTTGTGTATCTAAAATTTTGCGGTCTGTCACGACCAAGACTGAATCGAAAATTGTTTCAGTCTGGGTAATATTTTTCAGTTCGACAAGTTGATGACTCAACCAGGTTATAGAATTACTTTTGCCGGAATCTGCGGAATGTTGGATTAAGTAGCGGTTGCCGACTCCTTGGTTTTTTGTATGTTTTAAAAGTTGCCTTACTAAGTCGAGTTGATGGTAGCGGGGGAAGATTAATTTTTCCTTTTTGGCTGATTTTTTGTCTCTATCTTTATTTTCCTCTGCTGTGAGTTGAGCGTAATTTTCGATGATGTTGCTGAGAGTTTCTTTGGCTAAAATTTCTTTCCACAAATAATCTGTTTTGATGCGGTTGGGGTGGGGTGGGTTTCCTGCTGTATCGGCAAAAGGTAGAGCAGAATTTGATTTTTTGCCTTTGTTGAATGGTAGGAATTTTGTATTTTTGCCGTCGAGTTTTGTTGTCATCCACACTTCGTTAGTGTCGAGGGCGAAATGTACTAAGCAACGTTTAAATTGAAATAATAATTCTGAGGGGAGGCGGTCATTTTTATATTGGTTTATGGCGTCTTGAAAGTTTTGCCCAGTTAGTTGATTTTTTAGCTCGAAGGTAATAACTGGTAAACCGTTTATGAAAATTACTAAGTCGAGGGCGAGGTTATGGTTTTCTTTGTATTTAAGTTGCCGGGTGACTGAGAAAATATTTTTTTGGTAATTTTGGATAGTGTCGCGGTTGAGTCGAGAAGTGGGAAGTTTATAGTAAAGTTCGAGGTGAGTCTCTCCAGTTTTGATACCTTGGCGTAATATATTGACTATACTTTTTTCTTGGATTTGGCGGTGGAGGCGTTCATAAAGTTTTTTCTCCCAGTTGGTGCCGTGATAGTTAGAAATTTCCGTTAATTTTTCAGGTTGGGTACTGTGGAGAAACTGGGAAAGTTTGGGAATATCGAGACAGTAAGTGCGGTGATATTCTTTGGGGTTGCCTGGAGAATATTGGCAGTCTTGGATAAGACTTTGATAGATGGTATTTTCGAGATATTTTTCAGTAATATCGGGAGTCATTTCAGTTATTGGTTAAATGTAGGTTGGGTTGAGGTACGAAACCCAACTTTTTGAAGTCAGAAGTTTGAAGTTGGTATTTACATCTATATATATCGCATGGCAAAAATTTAGGTGGAAAATTTCGAGTCATATCTATATCNATATTTTTCAGTAATATCGGGAGTCATTTCAGTTATTGGTTAAATGTAGGTTGGGTTGAGGTACGAAACCCAACTTTTTGAAGTCAGAAGTTTGAAGTTGGTATTTACATCTATATATATCGCATGGCAAAAATTTAGGTGGAAAATTTCGAGTCATATCTATATCTATATATTATATGTCGGCAAAATTTTGGTTTGCTGGAGAAAGGGAAAATTTGAGATTTACCTATTTGCCAAAACTGGAAAATTCGGCAGGTACATATATATAGATATAGAAAATTTTGGTTTGCTGGAGAAAGGGAAAATTTGAGATTTACCTATTTGCCAAAACTGGAAAATTCGGCAGGTACATATATATAGATA
>NZ_LGSU01001131.1 GCF_002260545.1 Hydrocoleum sp. CS-953
GAGTGAGGGAGTAGGGGAGTAGGGGAGTAGGGGAGTAGGGGAGTAGGGAGTAGGGTAGGGACGTTGCATGCAACGTCCCTACAGGAGTCCCTACAGAAGTAGGGGGGTTAGGTTTTTTCACCCACATTTTCAAGCTAGACACCCTACTAATTTCTACCTAAATTATCCTATTAACCTTAACTAGCTATCAGCTTTCAGCTTTCAGCTAGCCTCCTGCGGAGGAACTACGTTAACAGCTAAAAATCCGAGGGTATAAGTCCCCCACTATATTTTTTTAAAATTAGTGGTGTGTCTTAATGGGGGTCTAACGTCCCTACAGGAGTCCCTACAGAAGTAGGGGGGTTAGGTTTTTTCACCCACATTTTCAAGCTAGACACCCTACTAATTTCTACCTAAATTATCCTATTAACCTTAACTAGCTATCAGCTTTCAGCTTTCAGCTAGCCTCCTGCGGAGGAACTACGTTAACAGCTAAAAATCCGAGGGTATAAGTCCCCCACTATATTTTTTTAAAATTAGTGGTGTGTCTTAATGGGGGTCTCAATCCCCCATTATACACCGTGGAAAGCTGATAGCTGAACGCTGACTGCTGACTGCTACTTCAATATTTATCAAATTATTTATATCTAATTTTTAAATAGAATATCAGCAAACAAAACATAGATAAAACACATAAACTTTTCCAAACAAATAACCACCAAGGATGCCACCAAGCTCCAGTTTGTACTTCTACAATGTCAGATAAACCAAATAATAAAAATGTGAATGTTGCGACTATTCTATGTAATCTTACTAAGTCACGATTTTTAATCGCAGATATAGCAAAAGCACCTGCAAAAATAAACCAAATTCCTGCTTCAATATAGTTACCTTTCCTATAGACTGTTTCTAATATTTCTGCTTGTTGAACAGGGTCACTATTTTGCAGTATTAACCATAATCCTATAAATATTACTCCTAAAAAAATTAATAAAAGACATAATCTAATAATTACATTTTTATTCATCAATTTTCTCTAGTCAAAATAGTAAACAAAGGGAGTTTTATAGCACTACGCAAATAGGTTAGGACATTTTCAAATCCTGTTTGCGCAGCATTCCGTAGGAAAACCCTTTTACAGGCTTCTGTTCCCTGTTCCCTCTCTTGGTGCGCGTTCCCTCTCTTGGTCAGCATTCCGCAAGCGAGCTGTCGGCGGCGCGGGGTCTGACCGCTTGCGTCTTACGCCGACGCGGGGTCGCACCGCTGTTCCCTATTCCCTAGCGCTACGCGCTATATCAAAATTAAATTGTGCTAGTGTTTAGATAATTGGCAAAAGTTATTGTAAGTATTCAACAGTCAGGTATTAGCCATTAATTAATTGCCTTTTATAATAAGAATTAGTATTGATATTTTTCAGGAAAAGTAAGCCTTCAGCTATCAACTATTAGTTATGAGTTGTTAGCTCAATTAAAATACTTTGTATGAAATGTATATTTGAGAAAAAAAGAATTTCTGACCTAAAAAATGGTATTAAAGCCATTAATTCTGACTCCTGACTCCTAACTTCTAAGAGGCTGATAGCTGACTGCTGAATGCTAAATGCTTACTTAATGTTTCTCAAACCTAATTCCTACAAAAACATCGTAAAGAAAACTCCAAAAGTTTTTTCCTTCCAATAATCCTAAAGATTGGGGAGAACCTTTAGAATCTAAAAGTGGTTTCATAACTTCATAAGCAGGTTTGTAATTATACCAAGGAATAGAAGGCCACAAATGGTGAATTAAGTGGTAGTTCTGCCCACCAATTAGGATATTGAGAATGGCACTCGGATAAACTCTAGCATTGAGCCAGCGATCGCGTTCTTGAAAAGGACGGTGAGGTAAATAATCAAAAAATAACCCTAGAGCTATACCTACTACTAAAGCAGGGGAAAACCAGAAATTTAAAATATAGCCGATAAATCCATAATATATAGATACGCCTACAATAATAAAGACCACCAAACGGCTGAAAAACCATTCCCATAGCTCAAATTTTCGCCAAAGTCGTCTTTTAAAAAAGAAGATTTCATGGTAGAAAAAGCGAGCTGCAATTAGCCACAGAGGGCCACCAGTAGAAACAAAATGATCTGGGTCATTTTCTGGATCGTTGACGTGGGCATGATGCTGTAGATGTACTCGTGTAAATACTGGGAAAGCAAAACCTAAAAGTAGAGCGCTGCCATGACCTAAAATAGCATTAACTAAGCGGTCCTTATGGGCTGAATTATGGGACGCATCGTGAATGACTGTTCCTGCTATATGTAAGGCTACTACATTCATTAAAAAGCAGCACCAACCGGGAAAGTGCCAGTAAAAGTAACCACAAGTTGATAAAACAACTATTCCTAAAGAACTCAAAAACATGAGTAAATTAGTATTTAAGCCTCCAGAAGGGCCAAGTAACTCTCTTGGGACTGTTGTTTTCAGTCCTGCCTCTAACATTGTTATTTGCATTCCTTAATATTAGTTAACATTTATTTTAGTAGCATNTTAAAAAGCAGCACCAACCGGGAAAGTGCCAGTAAAAGTAACCACAAGTTGATAAAACAACTATTCCTAAAGAACTCAAAAACATGAGTAAATTAGTATTTAAGCCTCCAGAAGGGCCAAGTAACTCTCTTGGGACTGTTGTTTTCAGTCCTGCCTCTAACATTGTTATTTGCATTCCTTAATATTAGTTAACATTTATTTTAGTAGCATAAGATACATACAACTTTTTGTAAAGATATATGAAACAATATTAAGTAAATAGGATAATTAGCATTTTTGTCAAGGGAGAAAATAAAAAAAAGTTAGGAGCGATCCCCATAGCTTCCATCAAGATCCCAAGACTTAATTAGATTAAATAAGGCTTTTTGTTTACTTAATAATATTAAAAGTAAAAAAGTAATCCTTAATAGTTCAACTAAAATCTATTGATTATGCTAGTCTAAGATATCAATCTTAAACTATGAGCATAATAACTAAGAAACTAGATACAAACAGATAAAAATGTAACTTTGTCCAGAAGTTAATCAACTATTTTTAATTTAAACTCCTCCTGATTGGTTAAGGTCTTATTAAATAAATCTAAATTTTTGTTTTTCAAATAAGTGTTTCTAGCCTAATTACTATATATAAATAATNTTTTCGGCGAAGTTTTTCAACTATTTTTAATTTAAACTCCTCCTGATTGGTTAAGGTCTTATTAAATAAATCTAAATTTTTGTTTTTCAAATAAGTGTTTCTAGCCTAATTACTATATATAAATAATTAAAAATCAAGATATTTATCCTACCTAATCTACTAACACTCTAAACTCATGGAAATACAAAATAGTCTGCGTCGAACCAAAATAGTAGCCACCATTGGCCCAGCAACTACTAAGCCTGATGTACTTCGGGAACTAATCAAAGCTGGCGCTACAACCCTACGACTCAACTTTTCTCACGGAACCCATGAGGATCATCAACGTAGCGTTCGCCTCATCCGACAAACCTCTTTTGAGCTAAATCAACCAGTAGCCATTCTCCAAGACCTTCAAGGACCAAAAATTAGATTAGGAAAATTTGAAACAGGTTCCATATCTTTAGAGCGTGGAGACCTGTTTATTTTGACCAGTAAATTGATGCCAGGAANCTACGACTCAACTTTTCTCACGGAACCCATGAGGATCATCAACGTAGCGTTCGCCTCATCCGACAAACCTCTTTTGAGCTAAATCAACCAGTAGCCATTCTCCAAGACCTTCAAGGACCAAAAATTAGATTAGGAAAATTTGAAACAGGTTCCATATCTTTAGAGCGTGGAGACCTGTTTATTTTGACCAGTAAATTGATGCCAGGAACTCAAGAAATGTCCTCTGTAACTTATCAACCTCTCGCAGATGAAGTACCAGAAGGAGCAAAAATTCTCCTTGATGATGGCAAAGTAGAAATGTTGGTGGAGAAAGTAGATAAAGCAGAGAAACAATTACATTGTCGGGTTGTTGTGGGTGGTACTCTTTCTAATAATAAAGGTGTCAATTTTCCAGGAGTTTATCTATCAATTAAAGCACTGACAGATAAAGACAGAAAAGACTTAATGTTTGGTCTCGACCAAGGGGTAGACTGGGTAGCACTAAGTTTTGTCCGTAACCCCCAAGATGTTTTAGAAATTAAACAACTAATTGCTAATGCTGGAAAAAAGGTTCCTGTAATTGCCAAAATAGAAAAACACGAAGCGATCGAACAAATGGAAGAAATTTTGGCTTTGTGTAATGGAGTGATGGTTGCTCGTGGTGACTTGGGGGTGGAGCTACCAGCAGAGGATGTACCTCTATTGCAAAAACGACTAATTTCTACTTCTAACCGGATGGGAATTCCTGTAATTACTGCAACCCAAATGTTAGATAGTATGGTGAATAACCCCCGTGCTACCCGCGCCGAAATTTCTGATGTGGCAAATGCAATTATTGATGGTACTGATGCCGTCATGTTATCCAATGAGACAGCAGTGGGTAACTATCCGGTGGAAGCTGTTGCCACAATGGCAACCATTGCCAAACGCATTGAGCAGGAAGTTATCACTTGCAATGTTTCGAGTATGAATGATACAGGTCATTCTATCCCCAATGCAATTAGTCAAGCTGTTGCTCAAATTGCTCAACAATTAGATGCAGCAGCTATTATGAGTCTGACAAAAACAGGCGCAACTTCACGAAATGTATCTAAGTTTCGACCAAGAACTCCTATTTTAGCAGTGACTCCCCATGTGGATGTGGCGCGACAGTTACAACTTGTGTGGGGAGTAAGACCACTACTGGTGTTAGATTTAGCTTCAGCGGGTCAGACTTTCCAATCAGCAGTTAATGTCGCTCAGGAAAAGGGGTTATTGGTTGACGGAGATTTAGTTGTGATGACTGCGGGTACTTTACAAGGTGTCGCAGGTTCAACAGATTTAATTAAAGTTGAGGTAGTAACTGCTGTTTTGGGTCAAGGTACTGGAGTTGGTCAGGGTTCTGTGAGCGGCCGCGCTCGTGTTGCTCGCAGTGCAACGGAGGTTCGAGATTTTAACCCAGGAGAAATTTTGGTGGTTAATCAGACAAATGCTGAGTTTGTGGAGGCAATGCGAAAAGCTTCTGGAGTGGTGACGGAAGAGGATAGTGTTACAAGTCATGCTGCAATTATTGGTTTACGTTTGGGGTTGCCAGTGATCGTGGGAGTCAAGAATGCNAATTTTGGTGGTTAATCAGACAAATGCTGAGTTTGTGGAGGCAATGCGAAAAGCTTCTGGAGTGGTGACGGAAGAGGATAGTGTTACAAGTCATGCTGCAATTATTGGTTTACGTTTGGGGTTGCCAGTGATCGTGGGAGTCAAGAATGCTACCAATGTCGTGCGGGATGGAACAATTTTAACGTTGGATACTCAAAGAGGTGTGGTTTACTCCGGAGCTAGTCGAAAGTAGGAGGTTGGTTTCAGTTATCAGTTGTCAATGACTTTAAGAATTGGCAGGGTTTTGTTGCATGAAAGTAGCGATAGAGCATCCATTCCGCAGCTATATCGCTCTTTTTCACGATTATTGATGTTCTATTTATCTATTGTACAATAGTTATTGCTCTGCTGAGAAAGCGTTTCGGCTGTCGCCGAAATGTTTGCGGAGCATTCCGTCAGGAAAAGGCGGAGCCTAGCAGCAGCTATATCGCTCTCTTTCGTGATTATTGATGTTCTATTCATCTATTGTACAATAGTTATGGCTGGCAAATTAAACCTCAAAGCTTTAATTTGCAAAAGTTTCAGCCTTTTCCTACATCAACATTGATGTTCTATTCATCTATTGTACAATAGTTACAGCAGTTTCNTCAAAGCTTTAATTTGCAAAAGTTTCAGCCTTTTCCTACATCAACATTGATGTTCTATTCATCTATTGTACAATAGTTACAGCAGTTTCCGCACGTTATTATTGTACATATGCACAAGCAAGTGCGGCAGCTATATACTTTCATGCAACAAAGCCATTGGTAGTGAAAAACCAGAACTTCCGAAAAGCTTGACATAAGCCAATGTAGTTTATTCAACCTGCCCTACGCTCGTTACGTTTATTTATACTCACCTACTTAGGGCTTGCTGATTAAATATCACAGCATTGACGAATAAAGGTTTGAGCAATTTTAGGTCTGGAAAAAGTAGCAGCTTTTTGGTTGATAAAGCCGAAAAAGTGAGCATTTTGGGTAGATTATGGCAGAAAAATTACTCTTACTATTCTTCCTCCTGCCTCCTCTATAATTCCCATTCCTCCTGACTCCTGACTCCTGACTCCTGACTCCTACCCTCATCCATAAGACTTTTTCACCAAACCCTACTTAGTGTTTGCGGTGAATCTTTATAATTCATATCTAGATTATTTAATACCAATTACCATGCATTAATGCTATACTTCGGCTTGACTTCAACAGTCAAGTAGTTACTAAGATTCAAAGTCTGTTTTTGACAATTATTAGGAGCTTTAGTATAGATTACCACTACTTTTTCTCTCCCCTCACCTCCCACACTCCCGTACGGACGCCCTTATGCAACGTCCCTCCTCCACCCAATCAAATATAGCAAGATTTTTGAGAAATGGTATCACGCCTTCTAATATAGCTATTGACAATTACAAACGCAGTCACTATAATAGAATATGATTTTTATCAACACAAGGGGAGGACATCACCTCTGTCACGCGCAGCGGTAATGGTTTCCCAGACTGAAGAAGCTCGCGTTTTCGCGGAGCGCACAATGTCGGGAATACGTCAAATTATGGAAAGTCAATTATCTGGAAGTTGGCAAGACTGGGTAGGAGTAGCGGGTTATGTTTTATTTGCTGGTTTTATTGTTTGGCGCGTCCTGACAATGCCAGCCAAGTAATCAAAAATATAACATAACTTACCGACTTATAGCGGTTTTCAGAAAGATGAAATGCACCTTGAATAACAAAAACCCTTGTAGGGACGTTCCATGGAACGTCCCTACTGTGTTCTACCCAAGTGAAAACTGCCATAATTCGGTATAAAAAAAATGTACCATCTGAGCGCCATTGCCAAATATTTCTAGATATCCTCATCT
>NZ_LGSU01001132.1 GCF_002260545.1 Hydrocoleum sp. CS-953
AACTTACACTAACCTAACAAAAGCAAATTTTGCTTCAAATTAAAACCAGGAGAAAGAAAAATGGTTAATTACTTAAAAAACCTGTTTAAAAAAAAGAAACCAGGAATAGGAATAGAACTCGGCCCAGAAAGAATTAATATTGCCGAAATCCGGCAACAAGGAGATAAATTAAAATTAGTAACCTTTGCTACAGCAGAAGTACCAGAAGATGTATTTTTTGAAGGTCAAATAATTGATGCCCCCACAATGTCAGAACTAATAGAGTCAATGATAGAGGACAATAACATCAAAACTCGCAGAGTAGCAACAGCAATTCCAGGTAGAGAAGCAGTTACCCGTGTAATTCCCGTACCAGCAGAATTAAACGACGAAGAATTACAGGATTATATGAATCAAGAAGCAGGTTTATACTTACCATTTCCCAGAGAAGAAGCAGATGTAGACTATCAAAAATTAGGAGTTATAGTAGATCCAAATGATGACCTAGAAAAAGTACAAGTCGCCTTAGTCGCAACTAGAAAAGAAGTAACAGATGGCTACATAGAAGTTTTTACACAAGCAGGATTAGCAATAGATGTTTTAGAAGTAAGTAACTTTGCCCTGATCCGTACAGTAAAAGATATACTCCAACAATATGGTCCTCAAGAAGCAACAGTCATTGCAGATTTAGAATTTGACAGTACCGAACTTGCTATCGTAGTAGACGGAATACCCCAATTTAACCGGACAATTCCTATTGGCACCTATCAAATGCAATCCTCCTTAAACGAAGCAATGAACTTACCTCCAACCAGAGATACTACAGAGTTATTAGGGATGACCGTTCCAGTATTAGATACAATGGGAGTCACAGGAAACGAACCAAATCCCGGAACAAATGCTCTACTAAAAGTATTAGCAGAATTAGGAGATGAACTGCGACGCTCAATAGACTTCTATCTCAATCAATTTGAAGATTTGGAGGTGGCACAATTATTATTAACAGGATCGGGAGCAGCAATAGGACAAGTAGATGACTTTTTCATGCAACGTTTAAGTTTACCAGCGTCTAAAGTCGATCCAATCGAAACTTTAGCCTTAGAAACAGAAGAAGAAATTCCGCCAGAACAACGTTCCGGTTTAGGAATTGTATTAGGTTTAGGACTAAGAGAGGTATAAATTAATATGTATGGCCTAGATATAAATTTTCTTAACGATCGCCCAGAATATAAAAATAAAAAAGATATTCCCAAACCAGCGAGTAGTGGACCATCACTAGAAGACCCAAAACCAATTCTAATTGGGGCAGCAGCAGCAGTAGCAGTTAATGGTCTAGTTGCAGGTGGATGGTTATATCTAAATCAAGTAAACACTAAACTTCAGGCAGACTTAGACAAATTAAATGGTGAATTGAGTAAGCTTGATGCTCAAGTTAAAAACCTTGAAGCAATCAAAGAAAAAACTAAGACATTTAAAGCAGAGGCAAAAGCTTTAGCCACAGTTTTCGACCAAATTAAACCATGGTCAGCATTATTAGGAGAGTTTGGATCTTTAGTACCTAGTGGGGTAATAATAACTAGCATAGAACAAAAAGAACCAAAAGTATCAGCCCCAGTTCCCTCCAAAAAATCTGCTAAAAAGGGAGAAAAAACAGAGACACCAGCTCCCTCAAAACCAACAGCAACCCTATCATTTGCTGGAACTTCAGATTCTTACGGTCAAATTAATGACTTTTTATTGTTATTGCAAAGCTCTCCCTTTTTCCAAGGAGAAAAAACCAAACTTATTACTGCTGCGAAAAAACCTAATCCTACTAGATTAGAATTACGAGAATCTAACTCAACCTTAGCACCAGAAATACCAGAATTACCCCCAATAGTTGAATATAAAATCGAAACAAATCTCAGCCCTTTAGGTGCATCAGAATTATTGCCTCAATTAAAAAGTAAAGGAGCAATTGGATTAGTAGATAGAATAGAAACACTAACAAAAAAAGGAGTATTTTAAAAATGGTAGCAGTAAATGAATGGAATGAAGAACAAGAAGAACAAGAAGAAGGAGGAGGGGGTCCGAAAATTCTAGGTGTCTCTCTCAAAGACCCCAGATTTATTGGAGGAGCTATTGGTGTCGTAGGCTTAGGAATAGCAGGTTTATTAGGATATAATCAGCTTAAACCAGCTATCGAAAAAAGTGCTGAATTAAGAGGAGAAATAAAAACAGCAGAAGTCAAAATTAAAGAGCAGCAAAAACAAATAAAAGAACGACCAAAAGCAGAAGCAGAAAGGAAAAAAGCTGAAAAACAAAGAGAAGACGTAACCAGCTTATTTGCCAGTGAAAAAACAATGAAAACTCTGCTATACGATATTAACAAACTCATAGATCAAATTAATGCTGGAATTACAGATGAAGACCAACGAGCAAAAATGACAAAATTTCAACCAGTGGAGCCAAAAGATGGTAACTATATAGTTAACGATAACTCATTAGGACCACTGGTAAATGGCAAATTAAAGCGACGAGAATTCAAAGTAGAATTTGAAGGCAGTTATCCTCAAACAAGAGCCTTTATGATTGCTATAGAGAGGATGCAAACATTATTAGTAGTGAAAAACTTAAAAACAAAACTCGAACAAGGAAATCAAGTTATAGAAGTTGAATGGAAACAAAATAAATTTGTACCAGTTAGTAAGCCAGAAAGTAGACTCAGAACATCCTTTGATATGCACGCTCTATTAGCCTTAAGTGAACAAGAGTCATTGGGCAAAGAAGAGCCAGAAAAAAAATAACACAATTTGCTAAATAAATGTTATTTTATCAGAAAAATTAGGTCTGAAATTTTCCCTTTATTAGAGCATATTTTTTATCCCTAAAAATTAATAGATAATTAATCATTACCCCTGGTTAAAACCATAACGGAATTGAATATAAGGAAATATCATACTACCACTTTTTCATCTTGAAATAGAATTCTTTATATCTTTATTTTTTAGGGAAAAATTGAGATTGAAATAGGGAAGTATTAAGCAGAGATGGGAATTATTTCCCCACCTTTTCCCTAATATTGATATTGTCTTCCTTCAAATCCTGTCCTGACAAAAAAAGGTCTCAAACCTACTCTATTAGATAGGGCTGTTTCAAAGTATCGTGAGTTAACAATTTAAGGAGAAGGCGAGATGTTTAGGATCAGAAAATAGAAGACTTATATCATGTCCGCTGGTATCATTTGTGTAAAAGTTGGGGAAATATTTACCTTATGTAAGGTTTTTCTTTTTCTTCTTTCTTCTCTCCTAGATAATATGAGCCTTCTTCCTTACCTTCTCACTTGCAATACCGATGCTACTGGACATGATATTAGCCAAAATTTACCGATTTTTCAGTCGATAAGTATCATTAAACTCTGTCTAAATCTCTGGTTCAATGCCCTCAAATAAAAACTATTCGTATTTTTAACCTTTAAGAATAATTGATGAATATTGGGGATGCCCTGTGGGTAAAGCGTGGAAAATTCTCCCCTGCTCCCTACTCCCCTGCTCCCTACTCCCCTGCTCCCCCTCTGCCTTTTCAGGACTACCAAAATTCAAAAAAAGAAAAAGTTAAAAAATTTTAGCTCCAAATCTGAAGAAAAAGACCTATACTCTAGCCCAAGACCAACATCTGAATTAATAAAGAAGCCCAACGTGGAGTGAGGAAAGTGAAACACCAAATACAATTTAGTAGTGGACTATTAACTGGAGTCGCGGCAGTAATTATAGCCCAGACCCCAGCCTTTGCAGTAACCCAAATAACCCAAATTCAGTTAAGTTCAGCAGACGGCGGCATGAATATCGTCTTAGTTACCAGTAATGGCGATCGCCCCGAAGTATTCTCAGTCAACAGAGACAACTCTTTTGTCGCAGACATAATCAATGCCCAACTCAGCTTACCCCAGGGCAACAAATTTCGGAAAGAAAGTCCAGCCCCTGGTATAGAATATGTAGAGGTAATGCAGGTAGACGCTAATAGCGTGCGGGTAGTTATCCGAGGTAAAGAAAGTCCTCCCAGAGGTAGAATTATCCAAGGAGGAGGCCAAGGAATTATCCTCAGTGCTGCTGTCAGCTCAGGAGAAATAGCTCAAAGACCCCAACCCAATAGTTTTCCCCCACCCTCAGAAGCAGCACCTCCTCCCGCAGAACCTCCAACCCCACCAGTAGAACCTGAAAGAACTGTAATACCTCCTAGAGAAACAACTACAAGCCCAAAGCCAGAGGTACTATTACCAGATTCAGGACTAACAGGAGATGGTTTCCCAACTCTACCAGGACAACCCTCCCCCAGTGAAGTACCACCCTTTCAACCACGAGCAGTAGCACCACCAGTAGGCGATATAGCAATATCTAATATCAACCCTTCAGTAGAAGTTATAGATTTAAGCACCCAAGAAAAAATACCTCGTTTAGTATTACGAGATGCTCCAGTTAGAGATGTTTTAGCCTTACTAGCTAGAGCAGCAGGATTAAACGTTGCCTTTAGTTCAGGAGGAGACCCAGAAGCAGAAACAGGGCCGACTATTTCCCTAGATATTGAAAATGAGCCAGTTCAAGATGTTTTTAACTACGTTTTACGTCTAAGTGGGTTGCAAGCCAACCGAGTAGGTAACACAGTATTTGTAGGACAAGAACTACCAGCAGAAGCCAGAAATGTTGTGGTTCGCTCCTTCCGTTTAAACCAAGTTCCGGCCCAAGAAGCTGCAGGTTTCTTAGTGAGTCTTGGAGCAGAAAGTGCCATTGTAACAAGCCAACCAGTAACTCAGGTTAATACGGTTAATATTCCTGGAACCGATCAGGCAATTACAAATACCGAAACAATTACAAGAACAGTTGTTCAACCTCTACGCTACGACCCCCAAGATGCTCCCCCAATATTAGATGGTTTGCAAATAGCAGTTGATAACCGACTCAATAGTATTACCTTGGTTGGTCCACCACAAAAAGTTGAAATAGCAGCAGCCCAATTAATTCAGTTAGATTTACGACAACGGCAAGTAGCTGTAAACGTCAAAGTTATAGATGTCAACTTATCAGGAGAAGAAAGGTTTAATAGTAGTTTTTCTTTTGGGATAAATGACACTTTCTTTATCAACGATAATGGAGCAGCATCTCTAAATTTTGGTAGTTTGCAACCTCCTACTATTACACAGCAGGATGGTAGTCCTCTTTCTCGTCCTGTAACTAATAACCCACTTGCTGGAAATGACCCCTTCTTTGATAGCCAACGTAGATTTGATGTTCCATTTACAGGTATCCCTAATGTCAATCAGGGTAGAGGTACTTTCCTTAGACCAATAGCTCCCACAACAGGTGAACCGACAAGAGTTGGGATAACAGATTATGAACCTTCAGAAATAGATGTTAATGATGATGGGACAATAGATGTAACACTAGGAGAAGCAGAATTTGGTTTGTTCCCTCAAATTTTGTATCCCAGACGATTCCTATCACAGTTGCGGGCTACTGTTATTAGTGGTAATGCTAAAATTCTCACCGATCCAACTTTAGTGGTTCAAGAAGGGGAAATTGCTAGTGTCAGACTTGTAGAAAATATCGTCAGAAGTATTGACAGTAATTTTACAGATGATGGGGGTACAAGTCGAGAAACTAGAACTGTTCAGTTTGAAGATGTGGGTCTAACCCTAGCTATACAGGTAGAGAGAATAGATGATAATGGCTTTGTAACTGTAACAGTAAATCCAGAAGTAAGCTTTATTTCGGACAGGATACCAACAGATGCTGATAATGAAAATGAATTTGGTACAGAAATTGCCAGGCGTCGGGTAGAATCTGGTAGAATTCGTCTCCGGGATGGACAAACTCTAATTATTTCTGGCATTATTCAAGAGCAAGAANAGGTAGAGAGAATAGATGATAATGGCTTTGTAACTGTAACAGTAAATCCAGAAGTAAGCTTTATTTCGGACAGGATACCAACAGATGCTGATAATGAAAATGAATTTGGTACAGAAATTGCCAGGCGTCGGGTAGAATCTGGTAGAATTCGTCTCCGGGATGGACAAACTCTAATTATTTCTGGCATTATTCAAGAGCAAGAAAGAACAATAGTAAATAAAGTACCTCTTTTGGGAGATTTACCAATTATTGGTACTCTTTTCCGCAGTAGTCAAAATGAAAATCAACGAGCGGAAACAATTGTACTACTAACTCCTCAAATACTTGATGATGGCGATCGGTCTTCTTGGGGCTACCGATATAATCCAAGTCCAGATGCTTTGCAAATGATGGAAAGAGGTCAACCAAGACCCCGGCGCTAAAGTTAAATTTAAGGGATGGTCTATATTTATCACTTTGAACCATCCCACTTCCGTTGATTATTGAAAAACTAGATCGATCTAGTTTTAGCTACTATCCGGTGAAAACCAGACTCGACTAATTTCCTAATTTCCATGTTTGATGATAGATGAGCAATTAATTCAGACTCAAACACCTTGACTTGAGAGTGCTTCGCAGAATGATATTTAATCCCTCAGAAAAACTAGATCGATCTAGTTAGAGTTACCATCCGGTGAAAACCAGGCGCAACGAACCAACTAAATTTCCATCTTTAATAATAGATGAGGCAAAAAATTAGACTCCAAAATCCTCACCTTCGAGTGCTTCACAGAATGATATCTCACCCCCTCAGAAAAACTAAAACGATCTAGTTAGAGTTACCATCCGGTGGAAACCAGGCGCAACGAACCAACTAAATTTCCATCTTTAATAATAGATGAGGCAAAAAATCAGAATCAAAAATCCTCACCTTCGAGTGCTTCACACAATGATATGGGAAATTCCAGAAAAACTAGATCGATCTAGTTAGAGTTACCATCCGGTGAAAACCAGACTCAACGAACCAACTAAATTTCCTGTTTAATAATAGACTAGGGAAAAAATCAGAATCAAAAATCCTCACCTTTGAGTGCTTCACACAATGAGATAGGAAATGCCAGAAAAACTAGATCGATCTAGTTAGAGCTACCATCCAGTGAAAACCAGGCGCAACGAACCAACTAAATTTCCTATTTAATAATAGACTAGGCAAAAAATCAGACTTAAAAATCCTGACTTTGGAGT